>JAQXQN010000116.1 GCA_029101185.1 Eggerthellales bacterium
CTTGCGGACGGCATCGCATTTCTGGGGAACTCCCTTCTCAAGCCGATGAACCTGTCCAGCGACGCCGGCCTTGATCCCCGGGTGTGGGAGGGGTTTCTGACCTTGGGTAGCGACGCTTTGTCGGATGCGGCGCGGGAGTGCGGCGGATACGTTTCAAGTTTGGTTGAACAGGTGGGTCGGGAGCAGGCTGCACTGGAATGCTCCGCGGAGCACACCAGGTTGTTTGTAGGTCCCCGAAAGCCCGAGGCGGCGCCTTGGGAGACCATGTACAGGCCTGGCGCCAACGAAGAGACGTGCGGATTCGGCCAGGCAACCACAGAGATGCGTGCGCTGCTGCGCTCGGAGGGGCTGGGCCTGTCAAATGAGAACAACCAGTACGAGGACCACATGGGCGTGGAACTGCTGCTCCTGTCCCACTTGTTGCGCAGGGCTGCCGACTGCGAGACGGGGGACGCCCAGGCTGCGATGTCTAAGGCCCGCGGATTTGCTGCCCAATATCCTGGAAGGTGGATCGGAGCCTTCAGGGATCGGGTTTCAGCGGCTGCTCCTGGAGGGTATTTCGACCATCTTCTTGCGGTCGCCCAGGAGGCTATCGTCCTGGTAGGGGCGCTCTAGCGTTTCGAGTTGAACTCCGTAATGTCCGTGTCGCCAGATCCTTTGCAGGTTTTACAAGCCTGGATGATGCGCGGGTCGCGCCTGGAGGGTGGACGCGACCCGCTAGAGGGAAGGACGGGAGGAAAACTAGAGGGGCAGGATGCCAGAACCTATTCGTAATCCAGCTGGGTCAAGACGGTATCCTTCGCCAGAGATTCACCAACTAACTGCCCAAAGACCACGCAGCGGCCGTGGCTGATGCCGGGGCAGTGCACGGGGTAATTGAACCCGAAGAAGTCGCCCTGGACGTTGCCGATGGCGAACAGGCCGTTGATGGGCTGGTCTTCTGCCGTGCAAACCTGGGAGTTGTCGTCCACGTGCAGACCGAAGGGGATGGTCAGCACGGAGCACACTACGGGAGTCGCATAGAAGGGCGGGGTCTTAATCTCGGAAAGGAACTTTGCGGGAACGTCGTAGCGGGTATCGACGCCCTTTTCGTAGGCTTCATTGTACCCTTCGACAGACTTCTTGAAGGTGTCTGCAGGAATGCCCAGTTGGGAGGCGAGGTCCTCCAGGGTGTCTGCCATGAATAGGCTTCCATCCTCAAGGCGGGTGGATATTTCGTCCTCAATGCCGGTGAGCAGAGCCTCATAACTCTCGGGCCACTGCTGCTGGACCCATTTTGCGTAGTTTGCGTCAAAGATGGACCAAGAGCGGTTGTCGGGGGTGTTCATGCGGGCATCGGTTAGGTAGGGCTCGAAGGACATCTCGGCGCCGTAGCGCTCGCCACGCTCGTTGACCGCCAGCCAGCTCATGACGAATGCCGTGAGGTTAAAGCTCTTGGAAGAGGGGGTGTACTGGTGCACCATGGGGGCAGCGGGGCTCTTGGACAGGGAGGCTCCCGCCCAGCAGCCCATGAGGATGCCGTCGCCGGTGTTGCCGCCCTCGGGAGTGTAGACAATCCCGTCGGCGCGCTTGGTCATAGGAGCCCAGCAATCCACCATCTCCTGGTTGCCGGAGATGTCTCCGGTTGCCAGGATGACGCCTTTTGAGGCGTTGAACTGCACATGGCTGCCGTCTTCAGCGGTAGCGATCACGCCAGTGATGCCGGAGGCGGCGTCTCCAACCAGCTGTTCAGCGTGGGTATTGAAGAAGTACTGGGCGCCGTTGTCGGTGGCGGACTTGTACAAGGCCTCGCCCAGGTTCCAGTTGCAGGTCTTGCTGTCGGAGCGCACAGCACCAGGCTCGGCATCGGTGACAAAGGAGACGGCGTCGGGGTAGACGCGCCAGCGCTCGGGGAGGGTGTCCCAGCCGTATTTGGCGGTCTTGGACAGGGCGGACACCATCTTGATTCCTTGGGCGGCGGTCATCTGCTCGATGTAATCAATGACCTCGCCGGTCCTTTCTCCCCAGGTGCGGATCAGATTGTAGTTTGTGGATTGCTGGGACCATAGGTACAGAAGCCTGCATGCGGTATCGATGTCAATATCCACGCCGTTGTCCAACTTCCAGCTGCTTCCGATTGCGGCCACGTCGATACCGTGGATTTGAATGCCGTCGGTGCGTTCGATCACGGCGACGGATGCGCCGTTGCGGGCTGCTGCTTCGGCGGCGGAGTTGCCTGCGAGGCCCGCGCCTACGATGACGATATCGAAGTCTTTGGTGTCTGTCACGTCGGTGATGGGATCCGGCGCAACCTCCCAGGTGTGCTTCATCTCGCCTACGCCCGCAGGCCCTGCGCCAGCGGACGCGCTGCCGCTTTCGGCGGGGCTGCAACTGGCCAGCGCGACGCCGGCAACTGCGACAGCGCCAGTGGCGAGGGATCCCTTGATGAAGTCTCTACGTGAAACGCCCATGATGTCTCCTTACCTTGGGATTTTCCCGCCATCCTCTATGGCGGGGTGTTCTGTGACACGGGAGAAATCATGGCGAAGCGTGCCGCATCGCTGCGACACGTGAAACCCGCAGTTTTTGGATTTCACGGGGTTGGCAGGGTCTCTACATCCCCTCATGTGTTTCGGGTGATACGGTGCTGACCAGGAGATCCAGCAATTCTTGTCTGCTGTGCACTCCAGCCTTCTGGTAAATGTGGCGTACGTGGCTTCCCACGGTGTTCTCTGAGATGTGCAGGGCCTCTGCGATCCAGGGTTGGGTTCTGCCTGCCGCAAGGTAGGCAAGCACGTCACTTTCTCGCTGGGTCAGACCCCACTCATTAGCCTGGGAGGCAAGGGATCCGCCTCCCCGTTCATTTCTCAGGACGCACCAGATGTCCTCGCTGCCAAGCAGGAGCACGATGGCGATGACGATGAAGTATCCCACAATGTTGGATTCCTGTGCGGAGTATTCGACGCCAAGGGGGAACGCCCCAATGAGCATCCCCGCACCCGCCCCTAAGGCGCAAAACGCCGCATCGCACAGGCGCATGAAGGCGATGGTCTTGATGGCATTTTTCGACTGCGCGAAGGCTAGCTGCGCGAACACCACCCACTTCATCACATCGAATACGGTGTATCCCGAGATGGCGATCACTCCGGCAACCCAGAACAGGTCAGTTTCGAACAAGAAGGACATGGCCATGAAACCGGCAATGGTTACCAACAGGCCGACGCGATACAGGATGCTGGATTTTCTGGTGGCGAAGAGCACCGCTAGATATGTTCCCACGGCTACCAAGCCCCGCGCCAATTGGATGGTGATACCGCTATTCGCATTCGTCACAGAGAAGGACATCAGGTGTTGCAGGTATCCAAATCCAAACATGACCAGGCATAGCGCTCCCAAAATGGATAGTTGCACTCCCAGGTAGCGATAGGAGAACGCCTTTAGTCCGCGTATAGTGTCGGGGGCGGGGGAGGAAGGCTTGACTGACCAGGAACGCTCTTTGGGATCGAGGGTGAGGAGAATTCCGGCTGAGGCCAAGGGGAATAGGGAGGATACTACTGCTGCGGCCAGGGGAATCATAAGCAGCACGGGAATATCGATAATGAATGCAGCGGCGAATCCTCCTGCCAGATATTTGACCGTGGTAGATGCCCCGTTTTTGCAGTACACGCCAGACCAGCCCATGGTGAGGATTCCCATAAACGCCCCCGAGAGGACGGCCCCAATTGCCAGTAGTCCCCAACTGCAGGTTACGCCCGAGGCGACAAAGGCTGCCGACCCCAGGACCCCTGCGGCGCCAGTGGTGAAAACCACACCCTTATTCATGACCGCTTTCATGACAGCCGTATGGTTAAGGAGCGTGGTCACGTACGTCACAGTGCTGATGAGGAAGGTGCCGATGGTTGCCGTTTCGGGCATGTTTGGGCTCCGCCTAGGAAAAATACGCCCATGAACAGCGTGTCAAACCATGCCCAAAAGAGGCCGGAGCCGATAATTGCCCTGATACCAGCCCTGCCTTTTATCTGGGATAACGCTCGATGAGACCGGGTGGTACCGGAAGATTTTGCCCTTGGTGGCAGTTTGGGCTCCGGATTGTTCAATTTGTTGGTCTGCACGTTTCACCGCTCCTCTCACATCAAATTCCTCAATGTTACTTCATGCCGTCATGGTTGCGTCTGGAGATTTCGGGGGTCTCAGCGGCCATGGCGTCCAGCCTCGGCGTCCATGGTCTCGTTGGCGAGCATGCTCTCTGGTATGATTTCCATTGTGGTCGTTGCCTTTCTCTTGAACCTGACTTGTGGTGATTTCAGATTCTAGGCGATGGCCACATTCGTTTCACGGCAGCGCCAATGCTCTGCGGTCCTTACACCAACATTTCCGACGTGATCGTTCCGGGGTGACTTCGATGTCCTTGTTCATCGCGGTGAATGTGTCTGCGAGTCCTTCAAGGTGAATCAGGGCCTCATTGATTTCGTCCATGTCATAAACGTCCATC
>JAQXQN010000117.1 GCA_029101185.1 Eggerthellales bacterium
GTAGTGGCAGCAGTTTTTGAGGCGATCCACACCTTCTCTCGCATGCCGGTGGCGTCCCCGAAGGCAAGGCCCACCTTATGCTCGGAGTCAGAATACGCCCGAGCCGTGTCGAAATAGCGCATGCCGCCCTCAAAGGCGCGATGAAGAATATCAACCGCCACCTGGTCCGACACCCTCTGGATGGGCAAGGCACCAAAAGCGTTTTGCACGGTCTGGATTCCCGTGGTTCCTAGCGTGATGGTCTGCATGGGCGCTCCTATCTTTTCAGCCCTCATACTCAACGTGCCAGAACACAAGTCCCGATGCCGGAGCGTTCTGACCTGCGGCGCGACGATCGCATGCGGCAAGGACCCGACCCACCCAGTCAGGGTCTTTCCGACCGCGGCCCACCTCCACCAACGTGCCCACTATGGTCCGAACCATGGAGTGGAGAAACGCGTTGCCCACCACCCGGACGGTGATCACGTCGTAGCCCATGATAGTCTCCGGATACACCTCAAGCGACATCACATTGCGCATGGTGGTTTTTCCCTCGGCGGATGCAGCCATGCAGAAACTCTTGAAGTCGTGCTCCCCCACCAGATGGGCAGCGGCGGCATTCATGGCGTCCACGTCCAGGTCAACCCCCCGCAGGCTCCACACCAGCGGGGTAATAAGGGCCGGCCTATAAGGAAGCGTGCAGATATGGTAGTGGTACTCCCGCCACTGGGCGTCAAACCGAGCCGAGAACCCAAGAGGGCGCTCCTCCACCCAGGTCACAGCGATATCGTCATGGACCAGGGCGTTAAGGGAGCGCATCAAAGTCTTGCAGGTGCGGTGGTCAAACTCCTCCTGGCTCACGTCGTAGGTGACCACCTGACCTCGGGCGTGCACCCCTGCGTCGGTACGGCCCGCGCACACGGTTTTCACATCTCTCCTGTACAGAAGGCCCAGGGCGCGCTCGAGTTCCCCCTGCACCGTGAGCACATGGGGTTCTTTCTGCCTTGCAAACCCCGAGAAATTGGTGCCCAAATACTGCACCCCCAAGGCGATGGTTCGGGCAAGGAATGCGGGATGGGCAACATCCGCATCGGCCGCGTTGGCGGCATCCGCATCGGCCGCGTTGGCGGTCGGTCGCTCGGCCGCAGCAGCAGCTTCAGCAGCAACTTTAGCCGTAGCTTCAGCCGCAGCCACAACGCCGTGCGCAAGCTCGGCATCGGCCGCGGGTATGTTCACAGACGCAAGCAGATCCGGTTGCATATCCCCGTCCTTTACGGTCAAACCTGTTCAAATCGGGGACATTATAAAAGATGCACCCCTGGGCGCTTTCAAGCCAGGACGCTTCGCCAGGAAGACCACGAATGCGGGTGTCGCTCCCGAGGCCAATTGCCCGCACCGCTGCGCTCGAAACATCCCGTCCCACTACTCACATAATTTCCTATTACCCTACCATGTTGATAGGCTGATACTATGTCGCAGGGTGTATTATATGCGCGCACGAACAATCAGAAAGGCCCGCCATGATCGATATCCACGACTACACCGCCCCCGCCGACGCCGCCGCTAAGGCCGAACTCCTTGCCCCAGAACCATACGTACCCACTCGCGTTGGGGACACGGGCACCGTACGGGCGGTATGCGTATCCACCCGCAAGGGCACCCGCAAACAACCTCAAGACGGACCTGTTGAAGTGGCGGCTCACCTGGGAATTTCCCAGGACGCCCACGCTTCTGGAGACTGGCATCGGCAAGTTTCACTTTTGGCGTGGGAGTCGGTGGAACGAGCGCAGGCAATGGGACTCGACGTAGCCGAGGGGGATTTTGCGGAGAACTTCTGCACCCAGGGTCTTGACGTGATGCATATGCCCATGGGCACCCAGTTGCGCATCGGAGCGGATGTAGTGGTAGAGATTTCCCAAATCGGCAAGGTGTGCCACACCCGTTGCGCCATCTACTACCTGGCCGGCGACTGCATCTTCCCCCGTGAAGGCATCTTTGGCGTGGTGCTCCAAGGCGGACAGGTCCAGGCCGGCGACACGGTTGAGGTCCTCAAAGTCGGCGACGGAACCTGCGCATACTCCCCGGCAGAGGCTATCGCGGAGGTCGAAGCAGCAAGGGCCGCCGGCACCCTGTAAGCCGCATTCTTGCATCTCGCGCATGAGAACAAGGCACAAATAGCAGGGCCCCGCAACTGATAAGGGCTTTACAACTGGAAGGGCTTTCCAGCTGGAAGGGCTTTCCAGCTGGAAGGATCTCTTTGATAGACACGAGTCCCGCAAACAAGCAGGGGTCCTCATGCAAGCAGGAGTCCGCAAGCAAGGGTCCGTAAGCAAGCAGGAGTCCCTCCGATGGGCAAGGAACCAAGAATAAATCGTCTCGTTGTGCCTTTTGAACCGTGACCCGAATGTTGAATAATTCCCCAGTGAAGGAACCAGACATACGTCTGGTCTTTGACCTGGGGTTTTGCGAATGGCGAAATGTACCGCCCCGCGGGGATGTCCAAATAGGACCTCTGCGTTGACAACTCTAAAGATCCCTCCGAGCGCTTCTGACCGCCCTGGCCAAAGGCCTCGTCCGCGGTTCCGGGAGCGGTGCTGCCCCGCGGGAGCTTGCCCGGCCCCGCGGGAGCCTGCCTAGCCCGTGGACGTTTTCGACGATTGGGAGACCAAGAGGGCCGGTCGTGGACGAAATCGACGATTGGGAGTGCGAATCTGGCCCCCTGATGGACGTTTCAGACGATTGGGAGACAGAAATGGACGTTTTGCACGATTGGGAGACGGAAAACGTCTCCCAATCGTTCGAAACGTCCACGAGGCCCCTCTAAAGACTCCCAATCGTTCAAAACGTCCATGCCCGGAAGTCCCAAAACATCGCCCCATACGAGGCTTGAACAACCTCTGGAATAAAGGCCGCGTCTGGCGACAATCAGACAAGTCTCCTCTTCTGGCTGACCACAATCCGCGTGCAAAATTCGGCACTTGTGTGGTTGGCTCAGTCCCACGCGGATCCTATCTGGGTCTCTTCTTCCTGTCCACCCGCTTGACCAGCCCGGAATTGACATCTTGCGGGAACCGATAGCGCTTCCACTCCTTAGGAAATTGCACCACAAAGTCCTTTTCGCCACTGTCAACCACCCGGCCAACACCCTTATCTTTGGTGCGGACGGTATCGCCTACCGCCGGTCGAGCCGCCGCAAGCTTCGCTTTTCCAAATTCCTTAATGCTCATCCCGGAGCCTTTTGAGGTATGCGGTGCGACGGACGCAGAAGACAGGAGGGCCTCGCCAGGTACAGTGGTCGAAGCGACCTCTCCAGCCTCCCCAGACGAAGCGACCGCGCCTGACAAAGCGGTCGGCAGCACGCCGCTATCACCAGGTGCAACAGATGCAGCATCTTGCTCAATCAACCGCAACTCACCAGATTCGAAAGCCTCAGGAAAGTCAAACCATTCTTCCCCTATTGCAAAGTCAACACTCATGCGAGCACTGCCCACGCGCCGCACCATTCCCGGCCCGAACTTGCGGCTCATGACGGGGGTGTTGGGGCGAACGCCTGTGTTGGGACGAATGCCTGTATTGGGGCGATTACTTGAATTGTTCACCATGTCTCTCCAAAGCCTCAAATCTGAATTATTCAAATGACGTCAGCTTTCGCTACGCTGCCGTTCACGGCGCAAGCCGTGCTTCAGTCCTCGTTTCCGGCTGCGCCAGCGCTGTTGCAAGTTGCGCCAGCGCTGTTGCAAGCTGCGCCGGCGTTATTTACGCAAGCGTTCGTTGCGCCGGCGTCAACAACGCCGGCGACACAACACCGTCAACTACTCCTGGGTCCTCCACACTGCCCTACCAAACAGGTCGTAAATCTCCGAGTGCAGCAGATTGCTAGAAGCATCCACCATCACCGGCAGCTGGGCGTGGAACTTTCGCCCGTCGTTTTGCTGGACGAACAACTCCACCGGATCCTCCCCCGGATACTTGCGCAACGTGCGGTTCAAAGCGTTGGAGGTCATGGCGTTAAAGTCAGATGACCTGAGCACGATATCAAGCTTCTTCGGACGCATTCGGGCGGCGGCCAGGTCAATTCGCTCCACTTCAAAGGCCATAATCTGGTCCCCACGGTCAGCATGCTCAAACTTGCCGCCTATCTTGACGATAGCATCCTCTTCCAAGGCATCCTTGAAGTCGTCGTACTTGAAGCAGACTCCCTCAACATACCCGGTGGTGTCCTCCAGCACGAAGTTGGCCATCTTGGTACCCTTTTTGGTCAGCCGCACGTTGACGCTTGTGAGCATGCCGCAGAACACGCCCTTGCGGATGTCGCCCTTGTGCTCCGCCAAATCCCCCAGCCGATACTCGGTAATCTGAGCGATGGCCTCCTCATAGGGGCGCACCGGGTGATCCGAGACGTAGATCTTCATGATCTCCTTCTCGAAGGCCAGCAGGATCCGCTTGTCCCACTCGATGCCGTCGGCGGGGGGCACTTCGTCTTCAAAGCCGTCCCCATCGTCAAACAGATCAAACATGCTTACCTGACCAGAATCCTTATCCCTCTGGCGCTTTGCCGCGTCCTCAAGAAGGGTGGTGTCGTCCACGAAGTACATCAGCTGCCTGCGAGTGTATCCCGTGGAATCAAACGCGCCGGACTTGATCAGGGCTTCAAGGATCTTACGGTTATAGCACTTGGAGTCCACCCTGTTCACAAAGTCGTGGAGGCTCTTATAGGGGCCGTTGGCGGTACGTTCGTCCATGATGGTTTGGGCCACGCCCTCGCCCACGCCGCGGATACCTGCCAGGCCGAAGCGTATGCCCTCAGGAAGCGGGGTGAACTCGATATTGGAGGAATTCACATCCGGGGGCAACACGGGAATGCCGTTATGCTTGCAGCTGGAGATGTAGCGAATCAGCTTATCCGCGTTGCCCATGAACGAAGACAGCACCGCCGCCATGTACTCATGGGGGTAGTGGGCCTTCATGTAGGCGGTACGCATAACCAGGATGGCGTAAGCGGCAGAGTGGGACTTGTTGAAGGCATACTTCGCGAACTTCTCCGCGTCCGCCCAGATCTGCTGGGCAATCTTAAGGTCGTAGCCGTTGGCAACTGCGCCCTTGTCCCAGTCGTCCTGGAGCTGACGCATGATGTCGATCTTCTTCTTGCCCATGGCCTTGCGCAGCTTGTCTGCCTTACCCGCAGAGAATCCGGACATGACCATGGAGACCTGCATGATCTGCTCTTGGTAGATCATGGTTCCGTAGGTCTCCTCAAGAATCGGACGGAGCCGCTCGTCATAGAAAGTCATGGGCGCCTTGCCCTTGACCACGTCCACGTAGTCGTCCACCATGCCAGCCTCAAGGGGACCCGGACGATTCAGGGCGATAGAAGCCACGATATCGGAGAAGGTGTGCGGGGGAATCCGACCAAACAGGCTCACGTACAGAGCCGATTCCACCTGGAACAGGCCGTCGGTGTTGCCGGAGCGGATTAAGGCGAAAGCCCCTTCGTCGTCAATGGGAATCTGCTCAGGATGGATTTTCACCCCGCAGGTCTGCTCCACGTTCCTGCAAGCACGGCTGAGCACGCCCAAGGTGCGCAGACCCAGGAAGTCCATCTTCAAAAGCCCCAGGTCAGGCGTGTAGTGACCGTCGTATTGGGTGATAATCAGACCACCTTTGGTATCCCGCTTCACCGGCACGTGGTCGGCCATGGGGTCGCGACAGATGATAGTGGCACAAGCATGGACGCCTTCGCCACGGATATTGCCTTCAATAGCCCGGGCGGAATCCAGGACCTCTTTGGTCTCGGGCTCATTGTCGTAAGCCTGCTTAAGCTCTGGATTCTCGGCTAGGGCTCTATCGATAGTAATGCCCAGCTCATCGCCGATCATCTTGCACAGACGATCTCCTACGCTATAGGGGTGGCCCAGCACGCGGGCGGCGTCCTTCACGGCGTTTTTGGCCTGGAGTTTGCCGAAGGTAATCACGCCGGTGACGTGATCCGCACCGTAAAACTCCTTGATGTGATCGATGACCTCGCCGCGGCGTTCATCTTCGAAGTCAACATCGATATCGGGCATCTCCACGCGCTCCGGAGACAGGAAGCGCTCGAACATCAGACCATTGGGCAGCGGATCCAGGTCCGTGATCCCCATAGCATAGGTGACAATGGAGCCAGCGGCGGAACCACGGCCCGGACCAACGCCGATACCCTGGCTTCTGGCCCATTCGATGTACTCCTGCACAATCAAAAAATAGGCGGCAAATCCCTGCTTAATAATGATGTCCGCCTCGTATTCATACTGCTTCCACTCCCGCTCGGGCACCGGGTCGCCGTAGCGGCGGCGAAGCCCCTCCTCGCACTTGTACCGGAACCAGGACACTTCAGTGTGACCCTCAGGCACCGGGAACTGGGGCAGGATGGTGTCCCGCTCCAGAATCACGTTGCACTTCTCCGCAACCTCAAGGGTGTTGTCGCAAGCCTCGGGGAAATCCGCCAGAGCAAGGCGCATCTCCTCCTCGGTCTTCATGTAGAACTGGTCATTGGCAAACCGCATGCGGTTGGGGTCATCCATAGTAGAACCGGTGCCGATACACAGCAGCAAATCCTGTGCGTAGGCGTCGTCCCTGGTCAAATAATGGAAGTCATTGGTGGCGATGGTCTTTAAACCCAGCTCTCGGGCCAGTTTGGTCAGCTGGACATTGAGGTCATGCTGGGTCATGCCGTTGTTGGTGGTTACGCCCTGGTCCTGCAACTCAATGTAGAAATCCCCGGGGGCAAACACGCCGGCAAGCTTCTTGGCCCATCTGCGGGCCCCGTCAAAGTCCATGGCATCGATGCATCGGGGGATAATGCCTGCGATACAGGCGCTGGTGCCAATCAGGCCCTCGGAGTATTTGACCAGCATGTCAAAGGTGGTACGGGGCTTGTAGTAGAAGTTGTCCACGTGGGACTCAGACACCAGTTTAACCAGGTTGTGGTAGCCCTGGTTGTTCTTGGCCAGCAGCACCATGTGGTAGAGCCGGGACTTGGTCTTGTTGCCAATCTCCGGGTCCTCGGTGAAGTAAATCTCGCAGCCGTAGATGGGCTTCACCTCAAAGCCGGTCTCCTTTGACACCGCCGCGCAGGCATCGCACAACTCAGGTACGCCGGACATGACGCCATGGTCAGTGATGGCAACCGCAGGCATCCCAAGCGCCGCGGCACGCTTCACCATGTCCTTAATGTGGGTGGCCCCGTCAAGCATGGAGTATTCGGTGTGGTTGTGAAGATGTACAAAGCCCATGTGCTACCTCGCTGATCATGCTGCCGCCTGAACGCGGCCCAAAGGCCCCGCCTGCCCGCGGCCCAAAGGTATGTCTAGGGCATGATACCAACCAAGGCAGCCCCTGCGGCGTGCGAACCTAAAAGCCCACCGACAAGTACATCTGATAGAAGGCGAAGCGTACGGCCAGCAGGCCTATGGTCATGCATGCGCATCCTGCCACTCCGCACACAAGGGCAGCAAGCCGTCTGCCACGGGCATCGGCAAGGGCGCCAAACGCCTGCAGGACAACGCCCGCCACGCACAGCAGGGTTCTCAGCACAATGGTCCACGGGTAGTTGGGTAGGATTTCCACAAGTGTTGTCACGTTATTGGCCATGCCTGAAATCTGGCCCCACTGCAGGCACAGTACCACCGTTCCAAGTGCAAGGAATGCCATAGATGCTGCCAGGAGGCTCGTATGCCACCATAGCGGAACACGGGCCCGAGAACACACTATCGCCGCGCTGGCAAGCAATGGCGCTGACATCAGCGCAGAGAGCCACACGTTTGCCGAGGTGAACCAAAGGTTCCAGGTGAGAGCGGTTTCTATGCTGTATGCGTCCGAGGACAGATGAATGGCAACAATTGCCGCGGCCACAGCAAGGCACAGCAGCACGGCGGAGAGGCCCTGGCGCCTATGCTGGCTGAAGCCGTACATCCAGTACACCCCGGAGAAGAACAGAAACAGCACCGAAGCGGCAACCTCGTTGGAAAGGGGCGACCTCCCAATGCCGTCCACCACGTACAAGGCATTTGAGGGCATACCCAGATGGGTGGTGGAGGTGATAAACCCAAGCCACGCCACCAGCAAAGGCAGCGCCATCCAGCGCCTGACGCACCCCGCATCCGCGGCTTGCGATTCTCCTCGGCGGCGAGCGTTGATCGTCTTCTGGACTACCATCATCCCCATCAGGCAGAACGCTAGCATCCCCGCAGGGGCAAGCCCGGTAAACACCGCGAGACTCGTTCCGTCAAACCCCGTTTGCATACCGCTACCTGTACATCCGGTAACGCGCGGGAATCACACCGAGCACATCCTGGATATCCTCAAGGGTATCTCGGGCAAGGACAGCCACCGCCCCATAGGTTGGCGAAACGTCCAACGCCGCAGGGACAAACAACTGGAAGAATCTTCCCGACCAGGTAAGCAGATACTTTCCCAGATACTCGCAGAGCAACTCGGGGCGCTCCTTCGCCAACTGGCCGGCAAGGATCATCATCCGACCTATGTGATCCTCGGGGTCCTTTTCTTGGTACAGGGTGACAATGCCGTTATCCCTCATCCACTGCCGCAGCTCAACCCAGGTTCCCCCGTAGGTCACCTTTTCCCGATCCATATAGACAGAGCCCCAGGGCGCCGCCGGCAACCTATGGGGGCCCCGTAGCAGATACCCAAACGCCCGCTCAAGACACTCGGCATCCTCAACGGCACCTTCCTCCATCAAGAGCGCCGCCTGATGCCTGCCTTCCTGAGACCCGAAAGGCCAATCATGCAGGTCCATATCCCGAAGCGCCCCAATCTGAAGTCCGCTTTGTGGATCCCCCCAGTTCGGATGGTACAGCAGGCATGGCCCCAGGATTGCCATAGACCCCGACACGGCATTCAAAAAATCCTGATTAGAAAGTGCTTCCCGGGATGCCTGCTCATCCCGAAGTCGGTACGCGGACATCTGCACAGCAGCATCACCCCTGGTAGTTGTTTTCTATCGCCTGCTCATCGGAAATGAACCCGGGCTCTCGCCTGGCAAGATCGGCGTCTTCGGAAGCCCGGATCAGTAGAGAGGGGCTGGTGTACTCCTGAGAGGGCAAAGGGGACACCTCCCCTTTGCACCCCGGATGGCTTTGCCCCAATTCCTCGATGGGCCCAAACTCCAAGGCCCGCAGCGGACACGCCTCAACGCACATGGGGAGCTTTCCCTGTGACACGCGAAGGGTGCACCCATCACACTTGGAGGACTGCTTCAGCTGAGGATCAATGGAAGGCGCATGGTAAGGACAGGCTATCGTGCAGTACCCGCATCCGATGCACCGATCCGTACCGACAACCACCAGGCCGTTCTCGTCCTTATGCATGGCGCCCGTAGGACACACCTGCATGCAGGCGGGCTGAGCGCAGTGGTTGCAGGACAGCGACACATGGTACACGTACGCGCTGCTCACAAAGGTGCCATCATCGGTGGTTGACGTGGTGCCGCCCTCAAAGTCTATGACCCGGCGATACTTCCTTCCCAACGGCAGATCATGATAGTCCATGCACGCCATCATGCAGGTTCTACACCCGGTGCACCTCACGTTATCGAAATAGAATCCCAGTCCCACAGACTTCCCCGCCTACCGCACGCTTCGACACGCACCAAAGCAGGCCCGGCATACGCAACCGCATGTCAGGCCTGCCATCAAGGTGCTAAACCTCCATGACGAAGCGTCCTGCCTCGCCATGGAGGACATTGTAACTCAGCGCTTCCAATTACTTGGAACTGGAGCCTTATGCGATGCTGTACTCGTTGAACAGCTCGCGGGCGGCAACGCCGTCAATCTCGTTCTGATTTCCGACAAAGCCCTGGCCAGCAGTGGCGCTTTGAGCGACGGAGCACTTGTCAACAATCAGGTTCGGTCCCGTGATAGCAGGGTCCGCCAGGGGTGCGATATCCGCATCGCAGCCAGGATGTGCGGCGCGCAGTGCCTCAATCTCACCAAACTCAAGGGCACGAAGCGGGCAAGCCTCCACGCAGATGGGAGCCTTACCAGCAGCCACCCGCTCGCGGCAGCCATCGCACTTGACGGACTTCTTGGCCTCGGTGTCGATGGTGGGAACACCATAGGGGCAGGAAGTGGCGCACGTGCCGCATCCGATGCAAGTCTCGGGGTCATTGTAGACCAGGCCCGTTTCGGGGTCCTTCTGCATGGAAGCCTGGGGGCAGTTGGCAACGCAGGCAGGGCTATCGCAGTGGTTGCAGGCTTCGGAGACGTGGTACGCATAGCAGGTGGTGGTCACTTCGCCGTTAGACTCCACGGTAGTGCCGCCCTCATAGTCGTACACCTTGCGAAACGCCACAATCTGTGACAAGTCGTTGAAATCCTTGCACGCCATGGTGCAGGTGCGGCAGCCGGTGCAACGGTTGCTGTTGAAATAGAATCCGTATTGTGCCATGTCGGTCCCCCTTAAGCCTTCTGAATCTGGCAGATGAAGGTGTTGCCTGCGCCGTTACCCTTGGCCAGCGGCGTGGGATGATAGGTGCTCAGCGTGTTCACGCAACCGCCGGTGTCAGTCTTATCGCCGTTGTACATATCGGCCTGGTGCCATGCGCCCTGGGGAATAGCAACGGTGCCGGGGACGATGCGGTCGGTAACGTACGCCTCGATGCGCATCTTTCCTGCAGGGCTGGTAACAAAGATTTGATCCCCGTTGGCAACTCCGTAGCCCTTTGCGGTCTCGGTGTTGATCCATGCGCGCTGACGGGCAACCTGCTCGAGGTCCTCGATAAACCCGTAGGAGGAATGGATGCGGCTCTTGTGATGGAAACTGGTTCCATACAGCGGGAATTCCTCAGTGGCCTCGCCGTAGCCCTGGAAACCTGCGTGATACTCAGGCAGGGCGTAGATCTTCTCGCCTGGCTCAAGCTCCCATGTGTCATTGAGCGCATCAAGGGTCTCGGAATAGATCTCAATCTTTCCAGAGGGAGTGCCAAGGGGGTTAGCCACGGGATCGTTGCGGAATGCCTCCAGGCCAATGGCGGAAGGATGCTCCGCCTTAAAGATGCCCTGGGTCTTCATGGTCTCGTAATCAGGAAGATCGAAGCCGGCATCAGCGGCGCCATTGCTTTCAAAGATACCCTGAATCCACTCGTCGTAGGTCTTGCCCTCGGTGAACTCGTCCTTGATGCCCAGGTACTCGGCAAGGTCGGTGCAGACATCATAGATGTTGCGGCACTCGCCGGGCGCCTCCTGAGCAGGGGTTCCCACAGACACGCTGATGATGTAGTCGCCATAGCCCTGGGAGCGCACTTCGTTGACCTCGGCGCGCATAGCGTCGGGCAGCAAGATATCGGCGTAGCGGGCAGAGTCGGTCATGACGGTGTCGACTACCACGATGAACTCGCACTTGGATTCATCAGAAAGAATCTCGTGGACCTTGTTAATGTCGCTGTGCTGATTGGTCAGGCAGTTTCCGCCATAGTTGACAATCAGCTTGATGCCGTTCTCAAGGTTATCAGCGCCACGCACGTCGGAATTCGCAGGAGTCATGTCCGCGCCGTGGTCAACCGCGTTGAGCCACTCGTAGACGGGAATGGACACTTCGCAGGGATTCTGGAAGGGAATGGAACCCACCAGATAGATTGCGGGCTCGGCCTCACGCTGGCCGGTGTTGGTTCCGGGCAGGCCGATCTTGCCAATCAGGCAGGGCAGCACGGAAATGGCGCGGGCGGTCTCCTCGCCGTTGGTGTGACGCTGAGGTCCCCAGCCCTGCACGATGAAGGGAGCCTGAGCGGCCGCGATGGTCTCGGCCAGCTCGCGAATCTTCGCGGCAGGAACGCCAGTGATCTGGGCGGCCCACTCCGGGGTCTTCTCGGTGCCATCGGCGCCTGTACCCATGACGTAATCCTTGTACGACTTACCCTGGCCCTTAGCGGATTCGGGCATGGTGTCGTCATCGTAGCCAACGCAGTAAGTGTCCAGGAACTCCTTATCCACCTGGCCGTTGGCAATCCACTCATGGGCAATGCCCGCCACCAAAGCAGCGTCCGTGCCGGAACGAATGGGCACCCATTCGTCGGCGTGACCAGAAGCGGTCTCGTTGAGACGATAGTCAATCTGGATAATCTTACCGCCGCGGGACTCCACGCCCTCGCGGACCTTTACGAAATCCCACACCGGGCTTGCGCCGCCCATGCGGGTCTCTGCGGGAGAGTTGCCAAACATGACCACCAGGTCAGAATTCTTGGCCGCCTCGGAGAAGCTCGAGGCGTTTACGTTGTCGTACGCGCTATACCCTGAACCAAACATGTAGGGCATTGCGGCCGACATCATATGGGTGGAGTAGTCGTACCGACCTCCCAGCCAGCCTCCCATCAACCCCATGAGCCTGCGCAGGGGGTTGCGGCCGTTGCCGCTCTGCATACCGGAGGCGTACTGGAAATTGGTGGCAGCGGCGCCGTAGGTCTCATAGATGCGCTTCATCTCGCTGCCGATAGTCTCAATGGCCTCATCCCAGCTAATCTGCTGGAACTTGCCTTCTCCGCGCTTGCCCACTCGCTTCATGGGATACAGCAGGCGCTGCTCGTGGTTAACCCATCTGCGCATGCTGCGACCGCGCAGGCAGGCGCGAGCCTGGAAATCGGCATCGCCCGTGTTGTCGGACTCCATGTACTGGATCTTCCCGTCAATGCTGTGCCATTGGAACACGCAGCTGCCTCCGCAGTTCACGTTGCACTGGCACCAATGGATCTCCTCGTTGACGGGCTCCGCTGCGGGCTCTCCCCCCTGATCGGTATCGCCACTGGAGCATCCGAACAGGGCGGAACCGGCGCCAACGGCTGCAGCCGTGGCAAAGGTGCCCTGGACGAACTTGCGGCGAGAGACCGTCTTCTCGTTGGAATTGACGCTCATGTGAGCTCCCTTCTCTCTTTCCCCTCCTACGCTTCAGGAGGGCTTTCGCCCTTCCTGAATCCTCCCCATTATTGCCCGATGTGGTGCCAACGCATCACATACCACGTGTGATTTTCTTATTTCCCCAGTTCAGAGCCATGGCACTTCACGCCTCTCCGACAATGCGCCCCCTGGCCTCCTTGGGTTGGCTCCCGCAGTGCCGTATAATCTGGATTATCCCGTTGCTACCTCGCACGTTTCGACATTTCAAGGATCCCAGGATTTCACCTATGCTCAAACTCCTAACGCCGCACGTCTCTAGCCTTGGATACGCGCTCTTCGTGGTCATCAATGCCACCCAGGTGTGGGGCGGCGTGTTCCCCTTTCTCCCCACAGGCTTTCAGACCCCCTCGGTGATTCTTGCCTTCTACCTGTCTCAATCCCTTGCGTTCTTCCTGTCCTTTGTCTGCAGCACCATCGGGTCTTGGCACTTTCCTGGCGAGGCACGCCGCATGCTGGTGACCCTTGGGTGTTCCTTGCTGTTTCTCGGATCTGTCAGCATCATTGCAATCATGTACGTGCCTCGCCTTACGCTGCCGCTTACGCTGTGCGGCGGCGTCCTGCTTGGCGTAGGGAGCGCCGCGGTGTTCATGCTCTGGCAACGGTATTTCTCGTCCATCGATGCGCAGGCGTGCAACTATCGGCTCATCCTCGGCACCGCCCTTGGCGCCGCGCTGTATTTCTGCCTACATCTGATTCCCATCGCCCTCACCGCGTTTCTCATCCCTGTCGTGCTAGTACCCCTGAGCGGCCTGTGCCTTTCCCTTTCAATCCGAGAGATGGACTTCGAGCAGCCTATGTTTCAGGATGAGCCGAAAAGCCAGCCTACCGTCTACCGCCATCTGATTAAATCCATTTGGCGAAGCGCCCTGTGCGTCGGGTCATTGGGCTTTGCCTCCGGCCTTGCCCGAGGGGTTGGGGCGCAGGCCGACGGCCTCATTGACAGTCTGAACGAGATTTCTATGATTGGTATGCTCATTGCCGCAGGCCTGCTGTTCCTCATTTGGATGTTCACCTCGGCCCGCTTCTCTATGGGTCATGTATTCAGAATCATCTACCCCATCCTCATGACGGCCCTTATCCTATTTCCCTTCATGACCGAGGGCGCAGTAGGGCTGTTTGCCGGCATGACCTACATGATTTTCACCTTCGTCACGCTCATCATGATGATGCAATGCGCTCAGATTTCCCGAGACCGAGGCACCAATCCCGTCTTCACCTACGGCATCTATGGCTGCGTTGCCTACGGTATCCAGTCCATTGGCTTTATTCTGGGATGGATCACGGGAGATCTTCACTTCAATGGAATCAGCCAGGTTGCCTTCCTCAGCCTTATTGCCACCTACGTCATCGGCATTACCCTACTTGTTGCGGTATGGCCATACCTGTCAAACAAACCAAGGACCTCCCGACGCATCGAGGCGATTGAGTTTTCCGGTCGGCTTGCCCCCGAAGCCATCCTCACGGATTCTCATTCGGGTTCTCCTTTGACATCCCCCAACGTATCCGAACAGCCCACCGCAACTGCTCCTTCGTCAGAAGAGCCGGGTCTTGGTCAACCTGTTATTCCCACTGCTTCTTCCAAACCTGCCCGTAAGCCCAAACTGCGCTTTGACGCAGGTCCTGAATACCAGATCCAAGACCGCATCTCCAAGAAATGCCTGGCTTTATCCTCCGAATACGGCCTCTCCATTCGCGAAACCGAGGTCATGGAGCTCATCGCCCGGGGCCAGACGGTTTCGGCGATAGCATCCGCGCTGTTCATTTCCGAGAACACCGTAAGAACCCACTCGAAACACGTCTACAGCAAGCTGGGTATTCATTCGAAGCAGGAATTGAGCACCCTCATTGAGTCTGCCCCATCTCCCCTGTCATAAACACAGGCTACATATTGAGGCCAACTGCGCGCTCAGTATTGAGGTTAGCCCCGCGCTCGGTACCCTTCGACAAAAAAGAGCGCCTCAATGACGAGGCGCTCTGAGTAATGACGAA
>JAQXQN010000118.1 GCA_029101185.1 Eggerthellales bacterium
GCAGTATCGACACGCCCCAGGATCTCCCTGCCAGCCCAAGATCCAATCCCCCTGCTCAAGATCCGCCTCCTGCAGCCACTTCAGCCCACCAGAAAGCGCTCGCCTATGACTCTCAAGAGCCTTCTGCGCCAAAGAAGGGCTATCCATGAACCTCCACAGGGACACTGCGCACATGCCGTGAGGAACAACGGCCCTCACCAAGTCCGACAAAAAACTGACCCGACGCTCAAATCCCGGAACATGATGGAGAAATCCGAAGCTCACCGCCAAATCAAATGCCCCTTGGGCAATCGGTTCAGAAACCCGTTTCTCACCCGTTTTCATGTCGAAGCGTGCAATGCCGCCTGATTCCCCAAGCAGAGGGGCAATCAGATCCCAAACCCGATACTCCACCTTCACCCCTTGGCCAGCAGAAAGCCGAGGCATTGTATCCGACGCGTCAAGGGCAAGGACCTCAATGGGGGACTCACAAAACCGCTGAGACAAAAACCTCTCGAATCTGAGATTGCCACAGGCAGCATCAAGCACTCGCAAGGCCTCGCCTTCGCCGAAGCGCATCATGCCTTGTTCCTCAATCAGATCCGCAAACTTCAGCCACCCAGGCCAATTACCCTGTCGGGTCTTGGAAAACTGCTCCCCATAGCACGCATAAAACTCCTTATTGAGTTCCACTAGGCGTTGTGCGGTCTTACCATCCATTTCGCAGTTCCTTTGTGCGTATCGCGGGCTGAGGTGTCAGTGATAGTTTACAATCCCCCACCATGAAAAGGATTTTCACTCACATCATAGACACCCTTAAAGAGACAGGCTCCGTTGACGACCACGACGTTGCCGCCGCAATCCGGCAGGCAAATCGTGGACTGCCCCGTGGGTCAAAGCCCTATGCAAAACGGCAGCTATCAGGAGAACTCTCACGCATTCGAACCCAAGACCCCCGGCTCTATGAAAGCTGGAACCTTTCCCCTGATCAGGAGCGGTCTCTTGAAGCCGCAATCCGACTCAAGCCCCGTCGCACCAGCTCGGGTGTTGCCACAATCACGGTCATCACCAAACCCCACCCCTGTTCTTCCCATTGTCTCTACTGCCCCAACGACGTCCGTATGCCCAAAAGCTATCTAGCAGACGAGCCAGCTTGCCAACGCGCGGAGCAGAACTTCTTTGATCCCTACCTGCAGGTTGCCAACCGCTTGAAGGTGCTTCGGGCAAACGGGCACCCTACCGACAAGGTGGAGCTTATCATCCTTGGAGGCACCTGGACCGAATATCCCGTTTCCTACCAGGACTGGTTCATGCGTTGCCTCTACGCTGCCCTTAACGATGCCGGCGAATTTGACCCCCAATCCCCTCTTTCAAGAGCCGAGGGTCGAAGTGAACACATGAGAAAGGAATACCTCGCCGCCGGCATGCCCGCAGACGAGCAGGGCAACCTTTCCCACTGTCAGAGCGCCCAACAGGCGGTTAACGCAGGGCAATGCAGCTACAACCAAGCCATACGTGCCCTCTACGGCAAGGACTCCGCCTGGAATGAACAGTGGACCAACGCCCAATCCCGAATCTGGACAGAGGATTCTCCCCTTCCTAATCTTGCCGAGCTCCAGCGCATCAACACCAGCTCCCTCCACCGGGTTGTTGGCCTGGTGGTGGAAACCCGCCCCGACGCTATCAATCCCGAGAGTCTTATTCGAATGCGCAGCCAGGGCGTCACGAAAGTCCAAATAGGAATTCAAAGCCTCAATCAACAGGTGCTTGATGCCAATAACCGCTCCATCAACATTGACACCATCGCTCAGGCTTTCGAGCTGCTCAGGATGTTTGGGTACAAGATCCATGCCCACTATATGGTCAATCTTGCCTCCTCCACCCCCGAGATGGACACCCTGGGCTATCGCACGCTTGTCCGCGATCCGCGATTCCAACCTGACGAAATCAAGCTGTACCCCTGCGCCCTGATTGAGGGAACCGATCTGTGCCGCCTCTACCAATCAGGACAATGGCAGCCCTATTCCGAAACACAACTCGTGGAGATTCTGTCTCAGGCGGTCCTTGACACCCCCGCATACTGTCGCGTCTCTCGGATAATCAGGGACTTCTGTGCTCAAGACATTGTCGCAGGTAACCGAAAGGCAAACCTGCGCCAGATGGTGGAATCAAACCTTGAGTCCCAGGCGCCTCATGTACAGGAAATCCGATTTCGCGAGATTGCTGGAAGGCCCTTTAATCCAGAGCTTCTTTCTCTTAACGACGTCACATACACCACCTCCGTCTCCACCGAACACTTTCTCCAGTGGGTCACCCCCGAAGGACGCATCGCAGGCTTCCTGCGGCTCTCCCTCCCCCGTGCCATTAAGGACCAGCGGCTCATCGACGCAGGAATTCGTCCCGATTCCGCCATGATTCGCGAGGTCCATGTATATGGACAGGCAGCCCGCATCCATAGCCAAGCAGACGCCCATGCGGGACTGAAAGGATCATCCGCCCAGCATTCCGGCCTTGGAACCAAATTGGTAGAACGAGCATGCAAGATAGCTTCTGATGCGGGATACGCCTCCATCAACGTGATCAGCGCCATTGGCACCAAGGGCTATTACCAAAAACTTGGTTTCAACGACAACGGCCTCTACCAGAACAGACCTCTCGCATAGGGCATCTTGATTACCTGGTTGCAATCCCAGTTACAGCAAGCCCTCCGTATCACACCTACAGAACGTTGCCGGCAATCGCCTGTACAGCAAGTTCCACCGCACGGCGTATGTACCCGTCACATATCCCCTTGCTCACCTGAGGGTCTGGGTTGCGCAGGTCTTTGCAGAGGGCAGATCCAAACTCCTGCTCAAACCGCTCCACAACCCAGGCCGCCCGCTGATACGTGTCCGCCTTTGACGTCCTATCTTCAATTCCCGCGGAGTTTGCCATGCCCACCAGATACACCGCTCCGGACACCGCTCCACAGGTTTGGGAGAAGCATCCCATGCCTCCCCCAAAGCCCTCCATGGCCCTGAACGCTTCGTCTTTTGACACCCCCAGACGCTCGCACAGCGCGCATGCGGTGGATTGGGCGCAGTTACCGTTAGGATCCAGATAGTGCATCTCTATCGCGGCCTTCACGCATTGGGCCACTTCATCCCGGCTTAGGTTTACAGAGTTGTGGGTATGGACGTCGTGTCCAACTGCGGGCTCGTTCATGGCGCACTCCTCGAGACTAGGGGGTTCAAGAGTGGTGAGAATAGAATCGTCCACACCATACACCAGCATAGGACGCTTCGCCAAGCAAACCCTCTGCAGGTTGGTGGTACACTGGGACGGTACTCAAACCACCCAGTCTACTGGGGTGCCACAGTGCACCCTAGGCCCTTCGTCGAAACGGAGACACCATGAAGTACCAGGTAAATGAGCAGAATAAGGAAATCGCGGTCTTCTCAAACTTGGATGATGCCAATGATCTGGTTGATTACCTGGTCTCTCTGCGTCGTTATGCCCACGTCACCCAGATACCGGACTCCGACGCCGCAAGCTGCAAGAACCGTTATGAGCGCACGCTGCTGGCCTTGTACCGCAATATTGATGAAGACAGCCAGAAACAGCTGCTAGCCGAGGCGCGCAAGCTGGCCAAGAACTCCCCCCTTGGATGGTGCCAGATTATGGTGGAGAAGGTGGATTATGTCTCCGTCATGGACTCGGATGACCAGATGGGCACATATTTGACCCTCGACGGAGAGCGCATCAAGGAGGGCGATGTCATCCAGATTGCGTCTCTTGAGCACCCCAACGGCCTTACCACCAAGGTTGCGTACGGCAACCCCAAAGATCACCCGGCAAACGGTTGGTACTTCGAGTCAGCACCGGGGATTGCGCCTGAGGGCGTGTTCGCACGCTGGATATAGATTAGCAAGACGGGATGTCTCCCACAGAATTGAGCACCTGTTCAAGTCTGCACCACCCCCTTCCTGAGGGTCAACATCTCCCAGACGGTTTTGCGAACTCTTGACCAATCGCTTGCCAAAGTCGGGGTTTTCCATAACCAACCTCTGACAATTCGTCATTTAAATATCCCTTGCGCATCAAGGCGCATCCATACCGCCCGTCACGACGGTATTGGCAAAGACGTACACCCATTGCGAAAGGGATCATTCATGAAACTGAGCAAGACCATTAAAGCCATCGCCTGTGCAGGTGCCGCACTGGCTCTAGCGGCAACCCTCGGCGCCTGCAGCAGCAATGCAGACAGCTCAAGCGCTGGAAGCGACGCCAATTCCACCGACGCTGTAGAGCTCTCTGGCAACGTATCCACCAACGGCTCCACTTCCATGGAGAAGGTCATCGGCTCCCTGGGCGAGGCCTTCATGGCCGCTAATCCGGGCGTCACCATCACCTATGACGCAACCGGCTCCGGCACCGGCATCGAGTCCGCCTCCAACGGCAGCTGCGATCTGGGCCTGGCATCCCGCGACCTGAAGTCTGAAGAGACCGGCCTGACCAGCATCACCATCGCCCTTGATGGCATCGCCGTGGTAGTCAACGCAGACTGCGGTGTGGACAACCTCACCCTTGATCAGGTAAGCAAGATCTTCACTGGCGAGATCACCAACTGGTCTGAGGTTGGCGGCGCTGACCTGGAGATCTCCTGCATTGGCCGCGAGGCTGGCTCCGGCACCCGTGACGGCTTCGAGTCCATCACTGGCACCAAGGACTCCTGCGTCCTTGACCAGGAGCTGACCTCCACCGGCGCCGTTCTGACCGCCGTATCCAGCTCCCCTAACGCCATCGGTTACGCCTCCCTGTCCGCCGTTGAGAGCGCAGACGGCATCAAGGCCCTCACCATCGACGGCGTGGCTTGCTCCGAGGAAACCGTCCTTGACGGAACCTACTCCATCCAACGCCCCTTCAACATCGTCATCTCCGAAAACGCCCAGCTCTCCCCTCAGGCCCAGGCATTCGTGGACTTCGCCACCAGCCCTGAGGCCGCCGACCTGATCCGCGGCGCTGGCGCTGTGCCTCTGGCCTAACCATTCCTCCCCCAAGTGAGCCGGGGCGCCTTCGGGCGCCTCGGCCCCTTCGTGTATCTGGCCTGCCCCTTCGTGTATCTGGCCTGCTGCATCCAGCCCAATATTCGACCTAATCTCCCGTTCATTCTCAGGAGTGCCTGATGACAACAAAGTCCACCCACCCTCTTGAGGCGGTGTTCCACGGGATTTTCTTTGCCTGTGGCGCACTGTCGGTGGTATTCGTAATCGGAATCACCGCGTACCTGATAATCTCCGGCCTGCCCGCCATCTCCCAGGTGGGACTGATTGACTTCCTCCTCGGCCAAGTTTGGAATCCTGGCAAGGAGCAATTCGGCATCTTGCCCTTTATTCTTACCAGCGTCTACGGAACCATCGGAGCTACGCTGCTCGGTCTACCCTTAGGCCTGCTCACCGCCTTGTTCCTGTCAAAGTTCTCCAGCAGGCGCGTATCCCGGGTAATCCGCTCTGCCGTAGAGCTGCTGGCGGGCATCCCCTCGGTGGTCTACGGCCTGGTGGGCATGATTGTGCTGGTTCCCGCAATCCAGCACGCCTTCAATCTGGCGTCCGGCGCCACCCTTGCCGCCGCCATCCTGGTGCTAACCATCATGATCCTGCCCTACATCGTCAACGTGTCCGTCACCGCCCTTGATGCGGTGCCTCGGGAATACGAGGAGGGCTCCCTGGCCCTTGGCGCCACCGACACGGAGACCTATTTCAAAATCTCTCTGCGGGCTGCCCGCTCCGGCGTTGCCACCGCCATCGTCCAAGGCATCGGCCGCGCACTTGGCGAGGCCATGGCCATCATCATGGTTGCCGGAACTGTGGCCAACATGCCCGAATTATTCGAGTCTGTTCGCTTCCTGACCACCGCCATCGTCAGCGAGATGTCCTACGCCCCCTACGGCAGCCTGCAGCGCGAGGCCCTCTTCTCCATTGCCCTGGTGCTGTTCCTGTTCATCGTGGCGGTCAACGTGCTGCTTAACCTGATCGTCCGCAGAAAGGAGGACTAATGGCCCCTGTCGAAGCGTCCTGCGCCACACCCGCCATGGGTACTGCCCCTGCAGCGCCTGCTGCTCCTGCTACAGCGGTCCCTTCGTCAACTGCCCATGCCACACCCGCCATGTCCACCTCTCGCAAGGTCAAGTCCACAGTGCTCAAGGGCCTGGTCTACCTGAGCGGGGGTATCGTGTGCGCGCTGCTGGCAGCCCTGATTGGCTACATCTTCTACCGAGGCATCCCTGGCATCACCCAGGAGTTCCTCACTTCCCAGTCCAGCTACATCAGCGACACCATCGGCATTCTGCCCAACATCCTCAACACCCTCTACATCATCCTGGTGGCCATGGCCATCGTGATTCCCCTGGGGGTGTGCGCCGCGGTGTACCTGAACGAGTACGCTCGGGACAAGCGGGTGGTACGGGCCATCGGGTTTGCCGTGGAGCCCCTCACCGGCATCCCTTCGGTAATCTTCGGCCTGGTGGGCATGCTGGTCTTCTTCCAGCGGATGGGGCTTAAGGCCGGTGTGTTGGCTGGCGGCCTGACCCTGGTGGTCATGGTGCTGCCCACCATCATCTCCAACACCCTGGAAAGCCTCAAGACCGTACCAAACGCCTACCGGGAAGGGTCTTTGGCTCTTGGCAGCGGCAAGTGGCAT
>JAQXQN010000119.1 GCA_029101185.1 Eggerthellales bacterium
TCATAATCCCATTCGGAGAGCCCCCTGTAGTAGAAGGCCTTCATGTCATCGGCGATGATGAACGGCACCAGGCCGTTGGCGAGACACTCCTTGAACATGATGAGCCTGCCCACGCGGCCGTTACCGTCCTGGAATGGATGAATCTTCTCGAACGCGACATGAAAGCGGATGATGTCGTCGAGCGAGAGCCTGTTTCCCTCGATGTGGTTTGAGCTGTAGGTGAACTCGACTTGGACCTTGTGGTAAATGCCGCCCTTGGTTATTCTGCCCCGTTCGATCCGCCTGACCCATTGGGTCGGCCCCTAGTCCTTAGTCCATGTCCTAGATTCAACCAGGTCAATGAGCTCTTGTTTGGAATGGACCGATAGTTTCTGATACACATGCTTAACATGGGTTGCCACGGTGTTTTTGGATAAGAAAAGCTGCTCGCGAATGTATGGCTGCGTGCGGCCATGGGCAAGATAGACCAGAATCTCGGTCTCCCGTGAAGACAGCCCGTGCGCCTGTGCCAGTTTCTGGCAGGCTCCAAAAAACTTATCCGACTCCAGGCTCTGTATCCCGCCTCCCGTTTGAACGCTTTCGCCATCGAAGCGTCCTGGACCAGATACGGCTTGGGGGTCGGAGGTGGACAGGGGGTCAGGACACTCCTGCATGCTGCCGGCTTTCCGTGCCTCGACGGTCACTTGCGGACTGGAAACGGATTGTGAACGGGAATCTTGCTGCAGGCAATCGCGTGTCTCAGGGATAGCGTTTTCGGCTTTGCTACGAACCGCCGCTTGGCTACAGGCTGCCGATTGGCTACAGGACGCCCCGTCCGCATCTGTCGTCGGCACCACCTCGCCTCGCGGCAGCAGGGAGACCGCCGCTACAAACAGGCACACCAAGGACAAGATCAACACGAAGATGTTAAGCTCGCCCGTCTGGATAAGCAACCCGGCCCGGCTACCCAAGGTGTTACCTACCAGGACTCCCAATTGGATGGTGCCCTGGCAGAAGCCGGCGGCAACGGTTGCCTTTAATCCGCCCTGTTTGACCAGGACGATCACGCAAATGATGGACATGGCTTGCAAAACGCAGTCAATCAACACAACAATAGTCTCGCCTAGGGCGTTTGGAAGCGCTTCATCCCAAGGGCAAAGGGCCATGGAGCACACCAACAACGGGCTAATCAGCCGAAACACCGCTGTGAAGTCGGTTTTTGGAGAAAACTGCAGGAACAGAACCAGCATGGCAATACCCGAAACCTGTCCCAAGAAAGCCGAAACGTCAAACCCCACAGCCTCCGTGACGGCATCAACAGGACCTGAGAAGGTTCCGATGCAGCAGATCAGCACGTATGCCACAGCTACCACAAGCATGACCCGCGAGAAACTTCTCAAGACGGCGGAAGGCGGATGAACGGGCGGTTCGCCCAAGGCGACGTCGGATGAGACCGGGTCTCGCAGGCATGCGTACAGCTGAACGCCGCTGACAAGGGGCAAAGACACCACCAGGAACGCGCCCGGCAGTCCGCCTAGCGCATGCTCCAAGATCGGGGCCCCCATGCTGGCGATCATGGGCAGGGCTGAAGAGACGCAGACCGCGACCTCGCCGTCCTGGATGTTGATGCGCGTGAGGGCAAAAAACCAAATGAGCAGCAGAGTGCCCGTCCCAAGTCCCGTTAGCACGCCGCTGACCAGCGCCGCCGTCCAGCCCGCTCCCGCAGGTCCCGCCAGCCAGGAGAGGCAGGTGCCAGCGGCGCTGAGCATGCCTGCTGTCAGGGCTATGGTTCGCAGCGCTTTGAGCCCACGGGGGCTTCGGCCCAGATCGCGCAGGACAATACCACCTGCAAACAAGGTCAGCGTCACGACAGTGGACGAGATGAGCCATGACGCGTCCGCGTTAATGGCATTGCCGGCACGGTCGGGATAAAGCAGTGAGGTGTCGTACGAGCAATAAACCCAAGCCCAAATGAACCCGATGCCCGAGTACTTAAGAGCAGTTGAATATGACTGATTGCGTTGCATGGGTCTATTGTCCCAAAACCCGCCCCTGCTGTCAGGCGTGAAGGGCCGTCAATTTGCCTCTCTGGCCCAGATGATCATCCTTACGTCTTTCATCTGGGGTTTTACCGTCACCTGAAATAGGTTATTTCTTATCGAAGCGCCCTTTCCCGACAGGCAAACACGTCCTTTAGGTGATGACCGAGGCGGACGGGTGACCCATGCTGTGCATCGCGAAGGGTGCGGCGCCGTGAGCAATTCGCCAACGCAGGGTCGCGGAGGACACCCGGTGCGACCGTCCGAGCGCGGTTGACGCTGCC
Source organism: Eggerthellales bacterium (assembly GCA_029101185.1). GTDB lineage: Bacteria > Actinomycetota > Coriobacteriia > Coriobacteriales > Eggerthellaceae > Slackia. The sequence continues at coordinate 2,303 of JAQXQN010000119.1, forward strand.
GATGCGTCCACCCGAACGCGGGCGATGCGTCCACCCGAACGCGGGCGATGCGTCGATTCGCACGCTTCGCCACTATCGGAACATGTTGCTACATAGGAGGGAAACATGGGTATCGAAGAAACCGTAATGGGATCCAAGGACGGACTATCTCGTCGCGCGTTCCTGACCGGAGCCGCCGCCTGCGGCCTGGTGGCAGCCACCGCCGCGGCAACCGGCTGCTCCCCCAAGAGCCAGGGTGAGGGCACGGCTTCCGACAACGCCGACGCAGCTGCCGCGGATGCGAGCTCTTCTGCAGGCATCGACTGGCTGGGGACCGCCCCCGAGATCACCGACGCCGACTGCGTGTCCACCGAGGACGTGGATGTACTGGTCATTGGCGCCGGCACTGCGGGATACTTCGCCGCCTGCGCCGCCGCCGAGGAGGGAGCAAACACCTTGTTGATCGAGAAGGGCGACGCCGGCAACAGCGTGCGCTCCTCTGCCCTGGGCGCGGTCAACACCAAGCTTCAGAAGGCGCAGGGGATCGAGATTAACATCACCGACATGATCAACGACTTCGACCGCCTCTCCCAGGGCCGTGAAAACATGCGCCTGCTTCGCAAGTGGGCGGAGAACTCGGCCGAGGCCATTGACTGGTACACCGACCTATTGGCCGCCAACGGCATGGAAGTGCAACTTGAGTGGAACATGCCTGAAGGTACCCGCTACACCGAGTGGCCCGTCGGCCATGGCACCAATGGCGAATACCCCAGCCGTGAAGGAGATGTCGCCGCCATCATGGATGCGTACATCCAGGACCTCGGATCCGAGGTTCGCTATCGCACCGCCATGCAGTGCCTGATCCTCGACGGCAACAAGGTGGTCGGCGTTTATGCAACGAACGCCAATGGCGAAAACATCCGCATCAATGCCTCCAAGGGCGTGATTGTGGCAACCGGCGGCTATGCTTATGACCAGAAGATGTTTGAGGCCCTGCACAACGAGGACTTCCATTCCAACGGTCTGATGGATGCCTTCCCCAGCTGCACCGGCGACGGCATAAAGGCCCTGATGTGGGCCGGCGCCTCCATGGACAGCGTTCCGAGTTCCGTAAGCTTCAATCGCGGCCTGCTGACAGCGGATATGAATCCCCTGACGCCCTACGAGCTCAACTGGGATATCTGCGGGTATTTCTTCTACAGCTCGCAGCCTTTCCTGCGGGTGGATCCCAACGGCAACCGCTTCCACAATGAGAGCGCCCCGTACGAGTATGTCATGCGCACTTCCGCCAACCGCCCCGTCGGCCAGCGCCACTGGCACCAGATTTGGGACGCAAACTGGAAGGAAGACGTGCAGCGATTCCATACCGTCGGCTGCTCCACCATCTGCTATCGCGAAGGCGCCGACCATGATGCCTTCCCCACCATGCTCGATGACTGGATTGAGCCTGAGATGGAGGCCTTCGTGGAGGCCGGCTTCATTGTCAAGGCCGACACCCTTGAGGAACTGGCTGACGGGCTGGGCTTCAACGCCGACCAAAAGGCAACCTTCCTGGCCGTATGCGACCGCCAGAATGAGAACTTCGACAATCAGGAAGACCCCGACTTCGGCAAGGAGGCCTTCCGCCTTTCCGAGCTGCGCACCCCTCCTATCAACGGCACGGTCAAAAGTCTGGGCTTTACCCTGTGCACCACTGACGGCATCCGCGTCAATGACGACCTGCAGCCCTTCTGCGCCAACGGTGTCATTGAAGGCGTTCGTGTGGTCGGCAACGACCAGGGCAGCTTCTACGGCGGCGTGTATCCCAACCTGGCCGCAGGCCTGAATGCTGGCCGCTGTGCAACCTTCGGCCGCATGGCGGGTAAAGAGCTTGCCCGAGGCTAAGGGTCCAAGGCGGCTTTCGGCGAAGATATTTGCGGTTTAACACTGGGCAACGCAAAACCCCCGCCGCGGGACCTGAGTTGATCGGTCCTGCGACGGGGGTGTGCCGTAATGAGAAGAAAACTATTGCGTCATGCCGAAAGGCCTGTTTAACAAAAGGCCTTTCGGATGCGCCTGGCCGCCCATACGGCGCCGGCGTTTCCCGTGCGGGCGCGAACGGCCCGGCGTGTTCCACGAGCGATATCCCTGCATGACGCTCAGAACTCCTGCTCGCCGAGCAGCCACCTCGCGAGGTCCAACACGAGCAC
>JAQXQN010000120.1 GCA_029101185.1 Eggerthellales bacterium
AATGAACGATTGGGAGTACAAACGGGGTGGTCGTGGACAAAATCGACGATTGGGAGTGGTCAGATGTACTCCCAATCGTCGAAAACGTCCAATTTGTCTCCCAATCGTCGAGAACGTCCACAAAAAGTGCTGTTCAAGGCCAGAATTTGTCTCCCAATCGTGCAAAACGTCCACGAGGGCTGAAAATTACTCCCAATCGTTCATTTCGTCCATAGACATTGAACAGGGCCGGCCTTTATGAGGCGTTGCGGATTCGCCAAGGGTTTGGCTTTGACACAGGTCTGGCACCAGACGCGGTTTAGCTCGGAGGTCAGTGCTATTCGGCAGGGGAAGCCTTCTTGAAGGTACCCTTTCGCCCATGGCAATTCATGCCGATAGCCCGGATAGAGCAATAGGAGCGGAACTTGCATCGCCCGCATGCCCGACGCCTGTTGGACTGGGAGGGGTCGTACATGCCCACCACTCCAAGCAATCCCCAGGTGGGAAACGCCATGGTCTCCTTGTTCACCTTGATTCCCAGCCGAGATTCGGTCTGGACGTAGAAGGACAGCAGGCTGTTCATTTCAAGGGGGAAGGTGTCCGTGCCGGGGGTGAGGAAATCGTCGGTTTGCAGCCCTCGGTCAAGGGCGTCGCACACGATGGCGTTGTTGGTCATGTCCGCCACACGCAGGGTGATCGCTTGAATGCAGGCGTCAAGGATCTCTTCGTCAGAAGAGACCCGACACAGGCGCTCGCGAAGGGCTTCGACGGCGTCACTGGAGCAGGCGGAGACCGCCATGATCACGCAATGGGTGGCGCGGCGCATGCGGTTATACACTTCCTCACCCTTAAGGACGGCCATGGTGCCTACCAGTTTGATTCCGGGCTCGGTGTAATCCGGGGGAAGGGTGCAGATGGCAGGGTTGAACAGCTTGTAGACGCCCTTGGGCGTGGCGGCCTTCAGGCACTCGTCGAGGATGTAGGCCACGTGGTCCTCAAGGTGGCTTTCCTGGTCTTTGAGGTGCTCGGGCAGCAGCGGCATGACGTCTTGGGTGGTCATCCCCTGAATGCTGTACGTATGCTCGACAATTTGAAACGTGGTAACGGCCATCATGCGCCTCTTTCGGTGGTCTTCTTTCAGCCAAAATGACTGAGAAAACTGGACAACTTAATAAATCTGTCCCAAGTAAAAATCACTGTTTGCAACGTAATTCTGTATGTATGTGGTTATATCCTCAAAATTGTCCCTTGTTAATGGACAATGCACTTCCTCTGTGGGTGTATCGACAGAGACCCCACTTTTACAATGCTCATAGCAGAAACATGCCCGGTCAAATTGGGCCGTGGCCCGCAGGTCAGGAGGGCTTTCTATGGATATTGCCGTATGTGTGAAGCAGATAATTGACACCGAGGCCGAGATAGAGCTTGACGAAAACCAGCAGGTGATTACCGATGGACAGACCCTGATCATGGATCCGTACAGCGAGTTTGCGGTGGAGAAGGCTGTGCAGCTGAAAGAGGAACTTGGCGGCCGTGTAGTGCTGGTGTGTCTGGGGGACGAAGAGTGCGCATCCGCCATTCGCCATGGCCTTGCCATGGGCGCCGACGAGGCCATCTTGCTTGCGCGCGATGACTGGCGTCAGCTGGACCCCGGCCAAAAGGTCGCATGCCTCAGCCAGGCGCTCTCTTGCGGTAGTTTTGATCTAATCATGGGTGGCTGGAAATCTGGGGACACGGCAAACGCTCAGGTCATGGCAGGAATTGCTGCGGCCTTGCAGATGCCTTTGGTGAATATGGCAACCAGTCTTGAGGTTGAAGGCTCAACCTTGACTGTTACCTGCGAGGTGGATGACGGCACCAAGGTCCTCCAAGTCAGCACCCCGGCGGTCATTGCCGCCCAGCAGGGCCTCGCCGAGCCTCGTTATCCCTCCGTCCGGGACGTGATGCAGGCCCGCCGCAAGAAAATTGAAACCCGTGACGCCAGTGCGCACGAGCTCCCCGCGGCCAAGATCCGCACTATCCGCATGGAGATGAAGCCTCCACGACAGGGCGGCAGGGTGCTTGAAGGAGAACTTGCTGAAGTATGCGCCCAGGCAGCGTCTTTGCTCAGGCGCGAGGCCAAGGTCATTTAGTCGAAGCGTCCTGGTCCGTTGGATTGCGCGAAGTGTCTCGGGCCGTGTGATTGAGGAGGAACCACATGTCAACCATTTGGGTTATTGCCGAAACACAGGAAGGCCGGCTTAAGCAGGCCACCTTTGAACTGATTTCCGCTGCAAGGGCCATTGCCCGTGCTTGTGAGGGTGGTGCAGGAGAGGCGGCATCCGAACAGGTGATGGGGCAGGCGGCGCAGGCATCTGGCGATACTCTGGCCGCGGTGACCTTTGAGCCCCTGCCCCAGGAAAGCGTTGGCCAGCTGGCCGCCCTCGGTGTAAGACGGTTGGTCTGCCTTGACTCCGACACGTCCCGATCTGAGATTGATTCCTACCAGGTGGTGGAAGCCCTTTCGTCTTTGGTCGCTGGCGATGCGGCGCTGCTTGCCGCGGATGGCCCCCGTATCCGAGAGATTATGCCCTTGCTGGCTGCAGCCGCAGGACAGCCCCTGATCAGCGACGTGGTGGGTATCCCCGCAGATCAACCCGGGGTTGCTGCTGAAGGCGGAATTTGGGCGCTGCGGCAGCCCTATTCTGGAAAGACCATTCAGACCGTCTGCGCTCAGGGCGCTCCCGTGCTGGCCACGGTTCGACCCAAGTGCTTTGAGGCTGTCGAAGCGTGCGACGTCGCGGCTGATTCCGATAACGTTGCGAGCATCGCGGTTGAGCGGATTCCTCTTGGTAAGGCGGCCCTGGCTCGGGTGGTTAAGGAGGTACTTACCGCGGCTTCCGGCAGGGTTGACCTTGCAGAGGCGGACATCGTGGTCTCCGGCGGCCGAGGCCTGAAGGGACCTGAAGGCTTTACGGTCATTTCCCAGTTGGCGGATCTGCTTGGTGCAGCGGTGGGGGCATCCCGTCCCGCGGTAGACGAGGGCTGGATTGGCATCCAGTATCAGGTGGGGCAGACCGGAAAAACCGTCGCACCCCAGCTCTACATTGCCTGTGGGATTTCGGGGTCCATTCAGCATGTGGCGGGCATGTCCGCCTCCAAATGCGTGGTGGCCATCAATAAGGATCCGGACGCGGACATTTTCGCCATTGCCGATTACGGCATCGTGGCTGACCTGTATCAGGCGGTGCCTCTGCTGATTCAGGAGATTTCGGCGCTGAAAGATTAAGGTAATTCCGGCGAATGTGCCGCTGGGGTTGCCGACGGGGTCAACCCATCATCGAGGCCCACGGGCTTGACCTGCGAGTTTATTAGGGAACAGGAGCCAGTATGGAAACAGCATCACGGGAGGTTCTGTGGAACGTGTCCAGCCAGTGGGTGCTTTACCCCTGCCTGGCCATTGCCGTGGGCCTGTGTGCCTTCTTCCTGTATCGCCGTTGGCGCATGTGCGGGGTGGGTGCCCCTCAGGATCGTTCCGGAGATCGGGCAAAACGCCTGCTTGGCGTGGTGAAAGACTCCTTGCTGCAGATCACGGTGCTTAAGGACCGGGTGATTGGCATTAATCATGTGCTTATGTACGCCTGTATGCTGGTGATGCTGGTGGCCACGGCCTCGGTGGCGCTGCAGGCGGACTTCGGGCTGCCGATTGTCCAGGGCGCCTACTATCTGTACTTCCTTTCTCTTGCCACCGACATCGCCGGCGGGATGTTTTGCGTGGTGATGGTGGCGCTGATCGTCCGACGCGTGCTGCGGCGCAACTCGGGGGTTACCTCCACCTGGTCCGATTACCTGATCCTAGTGCTGCTGCTTGTCATGGGCGTCACCGGATTTATCCTGGAAGGCCTGCGCATTTACGAGACGGCAGACCCCTGGGCCGCCTGGTCTCCCATTGGAAACCTGTTCTCCTACCTGTTTGTGGGGATGAGCTCCCAGACGGCCCTCCTTGCCCACAAGGTGCTCTGGTATTTCCACATGATTCTGGCGTTTGGCCTGATGGCAACCTGGGCGTACACCAAGCTGGTCCATGTGTTCCTCATTCCTGTGGCGGTGTACTACCGCAATCTTGATAATCCCGGGACTCTGCCCGCCATCGACTGCGAGGACGAGACCCTCGAGACCTTCGGCGCGGGACATTTAACGGATTTGACCTGGAAGGACCTGCTTGACAGCCAGGCCTGTATTAGGTGTGGCCGGTGCGAACGGTCCTGCCCGGCCTTTGCCACGGGTAAGGCCCTGTCCCCCATGGCCCTGATGCAGGGGATTTATGGCGAAATGTGCGCGTACGATGCCGATTCGCGGGCCGGCGCAAAGGCCGGCGCCGCGGCGGGCGGGGACGTTGCTGCCGCTGGCGCCGCGGGCGGGGACGTTGCTGCCGCTGGCGCCGCGGCGGGCGGGGGTGTTGCCGCCACCGATGCTGCCGCGGGCGGGGACGCTTCGCCAGCCATTGTGGAGCAAAAACCCCTGGTAGGAACCGCGATTTCTGCGGATGCCTTGTGGTCGTGCACCACCTGTGGGGCGTGCATGCAGGTATGCCCCGCGCTGCTTGAGCACACTCCCAAGATTGTGAAGATGCGCACCTTCCAGACCTCCATGGAATCCGATTTTCCCCAGGTGGCACAAACCGCCTTTAGGGGTATGGAGAACAACGGCAACCCCTGGGGCTTAGGCTGGAAGACCAGGGACAAGTGGACCCGCAACCTTGACGTGCCGGTTCCCACCCTTGGGGAGAACCCCGACGCAGAGTATCTGTACTGGCCGGGGTGCTCTGGCGCGTTTGATTCCCGCAACCGCAAGGTCACGGCCGCCATGGTCAACCTGCTTAACCAGGCCCAGGTCAGTTGGGCAATCCTGGGCAACGAGGAGAAGTGCTGCGGGGATGCTGCTCGTCGGCTGGGTAACGAGTTTGTCTACTACACCCTGGCCATGGAAAACATCGAGACCCTCAAGGCCTACGGCGTCAAGAAGATCATCACCCAGTGTCCCCACTGCTATCAGACCCTGACCGTGGACTACCCCCAGCTTGGCGGGGAGTTTGAGGTCATCCATCACAGCCAGTTCCTCTCCGACCTGGTTGCGCAGGGCAGGCTTCAGGCGGCTGCCACTGGGACGTGCGGCAGCGCCGATGCGGCATGCGGCAGCGTTACCTTCCACGACTCCTGCTACCTGGGCAGATACAACCACATCTACGAGCAGCCTCGGGATGTGGTGGCTGCAACAGGGGCAACCCTTGTCGAAATGGACCGATGCCGGGAGAAGAGCTTCTGCTGCGGAGCCGGCGGTGGTCAGATGTGGCTTGAGGAGATGGGGGACGCGCGGATTAACGCGGTGCGTGCCCATGAGGCCCTAGTCACGGGCGCCGATGTGATTGCGGCGGGCTGTCCTTTCTGTCTGACCATGCTCTCCGACGGTGTGGCGGCAGCGGGATCTGAGGTGCCGGTTAAGGATATCGCTGAGCTGCTGTGGGAGGCACAGCCCTCCTATCAGGCTCGATAGTGTACCCGCGGGAGGTGAGACATGGAAAGGATTATTGCGTGGGAGGTCGAGGGTCGCAACGCGGGCCAGGCCGCCGGTAAGGCGGCTGGCCGGAGCGCGGGTCAGGCCGACGGCCAGGACGCTTCGTCCACCAGCGCAAAGGGCCAGTGGCTTTTACAGATGGCCCAGTCCGTTTTGGGTGATTCCTCCACCTGTGTGGTTGACTTTCCCGCCACCGGAGCCACCAAGGATCGGGCCGCGGCGTTTTGCCAGGGCACGTTGGGTGCGCCTGTGGAGCCGCGGCTTGCGGCGACAGTGATGCTGGTGCGTGACCATCCCGCTCAGGGGATGGAGGTATTCATGATGCGCCGAGCATCCACCATGGCTTTCGTTCCCGACGCGGTGGTGTTTCCCGGCGGCGGCGCCGATAAGGTGGACGTGAGGGAGGGGTCTCTCGAGGCCACCTGGGCGGGGCCATCGCCTGCCGAGTGGGCGCAGCGCCTTGGATGCGACCAGGTCACTGCCGCAAAGGTGGTTACTGCTGCGATTCGGGAGGTCTTTGAGGAGACCGGCGTGCTGCTGGCGTCCTCGGCGGCGGCCGTGAATCAGGCGGCGGCCGAGGATCAAGTGATCCCTCTGGTTGCCCAGGAGGAGCGGTTCTGGACGCTTCGCCAGGAAGTGGAAAGCAGGCGTCTGCCCTTTAGGCGGTTTCTTAAACAAGAAGGCCTGGTCATCCGCACTGATCTGCTCAACCCGGTTGCCCATTGGATCACCCCCGCCTGCGAGCCGCGGCGTTACAACACCTACTTTTTTACGGCGGAGATGCCAATGTTTCAGGTGGCGAAGGGCGCAAACTCGGAGTCTGTGGAAGCTGGATGGGTGACGCCTTGCGGAGTGTTGTCCATGTTCGCCAGAGACGAAGCGTTGTTGATGCCGCCAACCATCGTGAACCTTATGCAGCTAAGCCGCGCGAGGTGCGCGGGGGAGGCTTTGGAGCTGCCCATGGGACGAGACGTGTTGATGACGCCTGTGGAATTGGCCGCAGGTGAGTACGTGATGAGGGGAGTAATCCGATGAGCGAGCATGTGGACGTGCCCAGGTATGTGGCTGGGGCGCGCGAAGGCCGCATTGACAAGGGCGTATGCTTGGTCAGGTGCCTAAACCCTAACGGGCATAATTTTGATGGGACCAACACATGGATTATCGGCGAACCGAACTGGGACGGGTGCGTGGTGATTGACCCCTCTCAGGACGTGGCGGGCCATTTTGACCGGGTTCTTGAGATTGCCACCAGACAGGGCAGGCGGATTGTTGCGGTGCTGATCACCCATAGGCATCGCGACCATGTGGGCGACTTGGCCGATTTTGTTCAACGGGCGGGCAATCCAGTGGTGTATGCCCCCGCTGCTCCCGAGGCGGAGTTGGCAGATCCCGGTTCTGTGTGGCCTGGCGAAGTGTCCTTTGTCGCAGTCACGCCCGGCCCCCTTCCTATTGAAGGGTTTAAAGCACCCACTGAGGTGGTGTCCTTGAAGGGACACAGCGCCGACCAGGTGGGATATGTGTTTCCGTCCTTGCGGGCGGCGGCCACTGGAGACACGGTGTTTGCCCATAGCTCTACAGCCCTGTGCTGGCCAGGAGGGACGTTAGGGGACTACTTTGCATCCCTAAGGCTGCTTGGGACAGTGGTGTCTCAGGGCAAGGCTCAAATGCTTCTGCCTGGCCACGGGGATGTGATTTGCAACCCCACCGAGGTCCTTGAGCGGGCTCGTCGCAACAAGCGCAAGCGCCTTGATCAGGTGGTGGCATCGGTGATGGCGGGTATGCCGGCAACGGCGGAAGCCGTGGTTGACGCCTTGTACAACGACGTAGGGGAAAACCTGCGTGATGTGGCTTTGACCAGCGCTAACGCACAGTTGCACTACGCATTTGAGACAGGGCTGCTCCAGCGCTAGCGCCTTGGGGCGGAGCAGCTCGCGGTCGGAAGTCGTGCGTACAACGGGGTACGCTTTTGCCCCGTGGGGCTGTGGACTGCGAGGCAGCACGCTTCGCCAACCGCGGTACACGGCGGGGCGGGACGCTTCGTCAAGTAATGACAAGTTATGCAAGCCAGGTGGAGACACCGGGATGAATGTAGGGAGGAATCGTGGCACTTCTGTACACCGAAGAGCAAAAGGAGCTCATTGCGGCCATTCGCGATGTCGCCGAGCATGAGATCAAGCCGTTCGTCAAGGATGCCGATCGGGAGGGCGCTTGCCCCGAGGAACTGTACAAATGGGGCTTTGACATGGGGCTTCATATGGTGGAGATCCCGGAAGAGTACGGCGGCATGGGCCTGGGGTATGAGACTTGCGCCATGCTGTTTGAGGAGCTGGCCAAGGTTGACGCCGGGTACGCCATCACCTTTGTGACTACCTTCGTGGCCCTGCGCAACGTGATTCTTGCCGGCACACCCGAGCAAGCCCAGTACTTTGCCGATGTGGTGGCACAGGATAAGTTCGCCGCATTCTGCCTGACCGAGGCCAAATCTGGCTCCGACGCAGGCGCTATGCGATCCACCGCGGTCCTTGACGGCGATGAGTACGTTCTCAACGGTACCAAGACCTTTATCACCAACGGTTCCCTGGCCTCTATCTATGTGGCCTTCTTCAAGACCAACCCTGCTGCGGGTTCTAAGGGCATTACCGGGTTTATTGTGGATCGAGATGCACCGGGCGTTTCCATTGGCTCCCACGAGGACAAGATGGGACTGCGCCTGTCCAACACCACGGAAGTAATCTTCGAGAACGTCCGGGTGCCCAAGGACCGGGTGATTGGTGAAGTGGGCGGCGGCTTGACTATAGCTTTGAACGCACTGAACCTTTCCCGGGCGTTTGTGGCCACTATGGCAGTGGGTATCATGCAGCGCGCCCTTGATGAGGCTGTGGCATACGCGAAGCAGCGTGAGCAGTTTGGCAAGCCCATCATTAAGTTCCAGCAGGTTCAGGCCATGTTGGCAGATATGGCAATCAAGACCGAAGCGTCCCGATGCCTGGTGAACAACACCATGCGCATGATGGACCAGGGAAGCCTGGTGCGCAAAGAGGGAGCCATTACCAAGGCCTTCGTGACCGATGCGTTGCAGGAGGTCACATCAATGGCGGTGCAGGTTTTTGGCGGATACGGCTACAGTAGGGATTATCCTGTTGAGAAGCTGATGCGCGACGCCAAGATTTTCCAGATCTTTGAGGGCACCAACCAGATTCAGCGCACCACTATCGCCAAGGAACTTGAGCAAGAGTACAAGTAGAGCGACCTTCGAGGCCAGGGCGGAGGAACGTTGTAGAATACGCACGCTGTCTGGCGGCATTTGTCCGGCGGCATTGCAGCGGGGCTCGGATTTGCATGTGGACGTTTTTCACGATTGGGAGTCATTTGGTGGGCCTCGTGGACGTTTTGAACGATTGGGAGACGTTTTCTGTCTCCCAATCGTTTCTTTCGTCCATTTTGATCTCCCAATCGTCGAAAACGTCCATCCGAGGCCTCGATTCGTGGCCCCAATCGTCGATTTTGTCCACGACCACCCCGTTTGTACTCCCAATCGTCGAAAACGTCCATGGCCGGAGCCAGCACGACCCGGGGGCGAGCCAGCTCGGGGGCCAGTTGCCAAAGCCAGCACGGCCGAAGCCAGCATGGCCGGGATAGGCACGGCTTGGGCCAGCACGGCCTGGAGCAGGCACAGACGGAGCCAGCACGACCCGGGGCGAACGCGGCCTGGGATGAGCCGGATCGCCTGCCAGTTGCTGGAGTTACCATAATCCCGCTTTTGACCGCCTTTTGCTCGTGCTTCTAGCCACGGATGTTATACGGAACGGCGGCATCTTCTGTCCCAAAACA
>JAQXQN010000121.1 GCA_029101185.1 Eggerthellales bacterium
CTATCATAGCTCCTATACCGGATCCGCGAAGGATGACGATGAGGATGAGGATGAGGATGAAGACGAGAAGGAAGAAAACAATCAAGGCGAGATTGTGATGCCCGGCGTTGACGACCCCAAGGAGCCCGAGAATCCTGAGACCCCCGACCCCGGCGAGACCCCCGGCACCGAGCCCGACCCCGGCGAGACCCCCGGCACCGAGCCTGATCCCGGAACCGGCGGTGGCGGCACCGGCGGCGGAACGGGTGGTGGCGGTGATGTGGAACCCCCACCTACAACCGTGTCTGAGTAACTGACGGTTTTTAGAAACCACACCGCCGCGGCGCACTTTGCGCCGCGGCATTTTTCTGCCCTGTCCTCAGAACACTGGCATATACGGTTCACGGAGCACAGGCACAATTCTCCTCATAGTGGTATCATCGATGGCTGTACGCTTCGTCCCGCTTTCATGGGACTCAAGAGAGAGAAAGAAGGAAGTCATGGCACAGGAGAATCCCTCCAACTGCAGCGGCTCCTGCGGCAGCTGCTCTACCGACTGCAGCTCCCGCACTGCACCCCAAAAGCTTGCCCCCAACTCCGTATCCCAGGTTAAGAAGATCATTGGCGTGGTCAGCGGCAAAGGCGGCGTAGGCAAGACCCTCACCACCTGCCTGTTGGCCTCTGAGCTGCGCAAGGCGGGCTACAGCGTGGGAATCATGGATGCGGACCTTACCGGCCCCTCCATCCCCAAGGCATTCGGAGTTAAGGGTCCCCTGCGCGCAGACGAGACCGGCATCAACCCCGCCGTCAGCGCCTCTGGCATCAAGATCATGTCCACCAACCTGATGCTTCCCCGGGAGGACATGCCCGTGGCATGGCGCGGTCCTGTCATGACCGGCCTGCTCGAGCAGTTCTTCAACGAGACCAACTGGGGCGAGCTTGACTACCTGCTGATTGACATGCCTCCGGGCACCAGCGACGTCTTCCTGTCCATCTTCCAGCGCATGCCCGTTGACGGCATCGTCACCGTTTCCGCTCCCCAGGAGCTGGTGGGCATCATCGTGGGCAAGGCCGTGAACCTGGCACGGGATCTAAACGTGCCGGTGCTTGGCCTAGTAGAGAATATGGCCTACTACCTCTGCGACGGCTGCGGCAAGAAGCACTACATTTTCGGCGAGCCCCAGGGCGAGAAGACCGCCGCGAAGTACGACATCCCCGCATACACCACTATGCCCATGATGCCCAACCTGGCTTCTCTGGTGGACGCTGGCCGCATCGAGGAAGAGGACGTGAAGGACTACCTGCAGCCCATCCTTGACGTGCTGTAAGCCCTCAAAAGACCCGACGCGCCCTGAGCGCACATGCAATGGGATACCGATATAGGCCGCATCTGCACCTCCTGGCTGCGGATGCGGCTTTTCTTATGCCCTGGTTCCGTGCAGAAGGCGCAGGATACACACGCACGCGTTCACGGACGCTCAGACGCTCTCTGAGGGCCGTGAAGCCATCTCCCTCCCCGAGAGCCGTCCCCCATGCTAGCGCCCCTCAGACGGCCTCATAGAGCATTAGACGTTCACTTTGGATGTTGGGTGTTGGGCGCAGGATTCACGCACCCATGTCGAAGCGTGCCGTGCCGCCACATCTAAAGCATTTGAATCTGAAAGCGTTTGAATAAAAGTGCGTTTTGATCCAGAAATAAAAAAACCGGCCAGAAAGCCGGTTGGAAAATGTGGTGGAGCCAAGGGGGATCGAACCCCTGACCTCTTGACTGCCAGTCAAGCGCTCTCCCATCTGAGCTATGGCCCCGAATCACTCTCTTGCGAGGTGCGAGAAATTATTATAGACACTTCAGCCTTGAAGTCAACAACTATTTTGAAAAATTTTTGCCCAGGGCGCTTCGCCAGACACATGCAAAACGAGCCCGCCAACATGACGGGCTCGATGAGCTGCATAGGGGAAAGACCCAGGTTGCTTACAGAGCAGCCTTGGCCAGTTCCACCAGCTTGGCAAATGCATCGGGATCGGTGATTGCCATGTCGGAGAGCACCTTGCGGTCCAGCTCGATGCCGGCCTTCTTCATGCCGTTCATGAAGGAGGAGTAGCTCATACCGTTGATACGGGCGGCAGCGTTGATGCGGGTGATCCAGAGACGGCGAACCTCGCGCTTCTTGTTGCGACGATCGCGGTACTGGTACTGCAAGGAGTGCTGCACCTGCTCCTTGGCGGCGGTGTAAGAACGGGACTTGGCTCCGTAGTAACCCTTGGCGCGGGCGAGAATGACGCGGCGCTTCTTATGGGCGTTGACTGCGCGCTTTACACGAGGCATTATCAATCACTCCTTTACTTAGATGCCGAGGTTCTTCTTAACGACTGCGGTATCAGCGGCGTCAAGAGTGGTCTCGTGGCGGAAATTACGAATACGCTTGGGGCTCTTCTTGGTCTTGATGTGGCTCTTGAACGCCTTAGCGCGCATGATCTTGCCGGAACCGGTAACGCGGAAACGCTTAGCGGTGCCCTTATGGGTCTTCATCTTAGGCATGATGCATGTCCTTTCTTGCTATTAAGCTTGCTTACTGGACTCTTTGGATGCCGCCTTTTTTGCACTGCCCGGCAGCGGGGCAATCAGCATGTGCATGTTGCGCCCTTCCATCTTGGGAGCGTTCTCGATGACCGCAACGTCCTTGAGGTCTTCGGCGAGCTGCTCGAGGATGGAAAGACCCTGCTCGGGGTGGGCCATCTCGCGGCCGCGGAACATGATGGTGATCTTGACCTTAGCCCCATCCTCCAGGAAGCGAAGCACGTGCTTCTTCTTGGTGGTGTAATCACCGACGTCGATCTTGGGACGGAACTTCATTTCCTTAATCTCGATCTTGGTCTGGTTCTTACGGGCCTGTTTTGCCTTGATTGCCTGGTCGTACTTGAACTTACCGTAGTCCATGATGCGGCACACGGGCGGTTCTGCGTTAGGGGCAATCTCCACAAGGTCCAATCCCTGCTCGTCGGCGATACGCAAAGCTTCGCGGGTGTTGAAGATGCCCATCTGGGTACCGTCGTAGCCAATCAAGCGGCACTCACGGACGCGAATCTCTTCGTTCAGCCTTGGTTCCTGAGCTGCTATGGCGCTCACCTCCTCTTTTCTCCCTTTCGGGGTCCACTGCAACAAAAAACCCTGCGCAGGGCAGGGCTTCAGAAATCAGATGATATTCAGAAGACCCATCAGCCTTGCGCCGAAATAGGTGGGAGACTTTGTCTCCGCTTGAAACAGCTTGCCTATAATAGCACCCGTCGCACATTTGGCAAGGGCATTTTCTTCCATACGGGCCTCGCCTGCAGAAATGCACCACTTCACCATATGTGCCCAAGGTTACGCACGCATAGGACAAAGGAGACTGCCGTGATAGAGCTTGTGGACTGCCACACCCACTCCAACTTCTCCGACGGAGACTCCACCCTGCGCGACAACGCGATGGCCGCCCGGGCCCTCGGCCTGTCTACCATCTGCTGCACGGATCACTGGGGGCTGCCCCCATGGGTTGACTGCTCCATTGCGGCTGAGCGCATGGGAGACTACGCCAGCCAGATTGCCCAGCTCCAGGAGGAATTTCCAGACCTGCATATCATCCACGGCCTGGAGTGCGACTGGTACCCAGGCTGCGAAGACGACATTGCCCAAACCAAGGCTGGAGCCACCTTCCTGCTCGGATCCATCCACTACCTTGACCAGATGGCCATAGACTGGTCGGTGGACATGCGCATCTGGGACCAGCGGGGTGCCAACTGGGTCTGGGAGCACTACGTGGACCAGTGGTGCCAGATGGCCGCAAGCGGGATCTTTAACTCCCTTGCCCATCCTGACCTGCCCCGACTGTTCTGGGATCAGCACAGGCCCTCCCTTGACCTGGCTCCGCTCCATGACCAGATGGTGGATGCCGCCCGAGACGCCCAGGTGCCTGTCGAAGTGTCCTGTGCCGCACTAGCCAAAGGCCTGGGAGATTACTACCCCGAGCGCGCACTTCTGGCAAAGTTCCTGGCCGCAGGGGTACCCCTCACCGTAGGCACCGACGCCCACCGCGCAGACCGCGTTGGCCAAGGCATCTATGGACTCTACGCCCATCTGCATGCCATGGGCGCCCGCAGCATACAGCTCCCCTGTCCTGGGGGAGGCTGGCGCACCCTAGAGCTCTAGATCCTGAAAGAAGCAGGTGTAGCTGCCGGTATGGCAGGCAGGGCCGTCCTCTTGCACCACCGCAAGCAGACAATCGGAGTCGCAATCGGCGTGCAAAGACACCAGGTGCTGCATGTTGCCGCTGGTGGCACCCTTGGTCCACAACTCCTGACGGCTGCGAGACCAAAACCAGGTAGTACCGGTCTCAAGAGTCAGGCGCAGGGACGCTTCGTTCATCCATGCCATCATCAGGACCTGGCCGGTCTTGTGGCTCTGGACGATGCAGGGGATCAGGCCCGCTTCGTTATAGGTAAGGGTGCATTCCGAAATACGCATGTCAGACTCCTATGAGACGCTAGATAGATGATGGCAAGGCTGCTGCGAAGCGGGGCTGCGCAATGCCAAAGCCGCTAGAAATCCAGGCGCACTGGGATGCCCTGAGCGGCCATATACTCCTTCACCTGACGCACCGTCAGCTCCCCAAAGTGGAATACGGAGGCGGCCAGAACCGCGTCCGCTTCGCCTTCAATAATGCCCTCGGCGAAGTGCTCCAACTTGCCCACACCGCCGGAAGCAATGACGGGGATGTCCACCGCCCGGGCAACCGCCCGAGTCAGCGCCAGATCAAAGCCGTCCTTTGAGCCGTCGCAGTCCATGGAGGTGAGCAAGATCTCCCCCGCCCCCCGCCGGGCCGCCTCAACCGCCCAGGCCACAGCGTCAACCCCCGTATCCTCCCTGCCGCCCTTGACGTAGGCAGTCCACTTGTTGGGGTTTCCCGGCACCCGCTTAGCGTCAATGGCCACCAGCACCGCCTGGGACCCAAAGGCCAACGCCCCCTCTGTTATCAGCTCGGGACGACGCAGGGCCGCAGAGTTCAGGGACACCTTGTCCGCGCCGGCGGCAATCATGGTGCGCATGTCGACCACAGACGCAAAGCCCCCACCCACCGCATAGGGGATATGCACTTCCTCAGAGGCTCGGGATGCCATCTCTATAGTGGTCTTGCGGCCCTCATGAGTGGCGGTGATGTCCAGGAAGACAACCTCGTCGGCGCCCTGCTGGTCATAGGCGGCGGCCAGCTCAACCGGGTCTCCGGCATCGCGCAGATTGACGAAATTAACCCCCTTGACCACCCTGCCGTTCTTCACGTCAAGGCAGGGGATGACGCGCTTGGTTAACATGGCGAAGCCTCCTTGCCAGAAGCGTTGCGAGCACCCTCTGCACCCTGGGTGCCGCGGGCTTTTTCGGCCGCCCGAGCCGGCCGAGCCATCCGGGCATCATAAGCCGCCTGGGCGGCGTTGATGGCGGCAATCCCCTCTTCCACCGTAAAGACCCCCTCGTAGATGGCCCTTCCGGTGATGGCCCCGTCAATGGGTGCGCCGGTGTTTACCAGATTCACCAGGTCATCAAGGGTTGCCAGGCCGCCGGATGCGGTGATTTTCACCTGGGGGCATCGGCGGGCCATGTTGCCGTAGGCCTGTGCGTCAAGCCCGGTCTGCATGCCATCCCGAGCAATGTCCGTATACACCAGGTTGGTAATGCCCATGGCGGACAACTGCCCGATCAACTCCTCTGCGGGGATGCCCTCGGCGGTGTCCAGCCAACCCTCACAGGCCACAACCCCATCCTTGGCGTCAATGCCGGCCACAATGACCTGGCCGTATTCCTCCGCCGCACGCTGGGCAAAGGCCCGATCCTTCACCAGGGCAGACCCCAGGACCACCCTGCGGACCCCCGCATCCACATAGCGCTGAATGGTCTGCATAGTGCGAATGCCGCCTCCCACCTCAACCTCGCAGGAGAGTTGGGCCACCATGCGCTTGATCAGTCCGATGTTGGTAGGCGCACCGTCGCGGGCACCATCCAGGTCCACAATATGGACCCGCTGGGCGCCTGCGGCCTCAAAAGCGGCAGCTTGGGCCACAGCATCATCGTTGTACACGGTGACCTGGGCATAATCGCCTTTCTTCAGGCGAACGGCCTTGCCGCCAAGGATATCGATGGCGGGAACGAGAATCATGCATGCTCCTCTTAATTGGCCGCCTCAGACGGCCCTCTCTCATACTCCAGTCCAGGCCGCTTGATGGCAGCCCTCTCATACTCCACTCAGGGTCGCCCATGACGGCCCCTGCGCCAAGGCGCCTTTAGCAAACTCCCGCTTGATGGTTTTCCACAATACGGCCGAAGTTTGCCAGGACCCGCAGCCCTAAGGTGCTGGACTTTTCGGGATGGAACTGGGTTGCGTACACGTTGCCCCTGCGCACCGTGCTGGCGAAGGGTGCTGCATGCGTGGTAATCCCCGCTGCATGGGAAGGGTCTTCCGGAATTCCCACAAAGGAGTGGGTGAAGTAGAAGTAGCTCCCATCCGGTACGCCGGCAAACAGGGGGTTTTCCGCTTCAGTAAAGGCCACGGAGTTCCATCCCACATGGGGCACCTTTAACCTGCGGCCATCAGCGGTCTCGGCAGGCATACGGGTGACCAGACC
>JAQXQN010000122.1 GCA_029101185.1 Eggerthellales bacterium
CCGCGGTGACGATCCCGGGACCCCGCTGGCCAAAAAGGGCTTCAGCGGTGCCGGTGGTAGAGGACACTTCGCCAAGGGCTCGGCAAAAGCCCAGTTCACCGATGGATTGTTCTTAGCTGAGGCTATTATTCACCTCGCGATCGTCACCGCCGGGGCGGTTTTTGGCCACACTTCGTCACTTCCGAGGCCCTTTTTGGCCAGAGCCCTTCCGAATCCGTCGCCACGGAGCCACTTTTTGGCCATCCTGGCCAATTTTGCCCTTGCGGGAGGCTGCGGTACCAACACCGAACACTTCTCCGATGCACTTTTGATCAGAGACCCCCTCGAGGTTGCCTATCATTCAGAGCTACTTGACGCTTGCCCTTCTCTTTGCAGCGATCCTGTCAAGGTGCCTGTTACGGAAGTAGATTGCCCAGTTCAGAAGGATGAGCCCCAGGTCAAGGAAGTACACGATGAGTACCCAGTTGATGGTGCCGCCGATGAATTTGGCGGCGATACCAAACAGATAGCCCACGGAGATTAGGAGCAAGAATAGCCAGCTGGTGCCCACGGCGGTCCGCGCTTTCCAGGCCGCGTGCGCGTTAAAGGGCCAGGATAGCCCAAAGCATACAAGCATGGCTGCTTCAAATACGGATGCCATAATGTTGTTATCCCTCGATTCGTTCATAATTCAGCCCCACCATCTCGGCGGGGCTGAATGCGTGTCCATAATCAGAGCCCGGCGGCCGTTCCTCGGCCGCCACGCCTCTATTTCAACGTGGCCAGGTCCATTTCAAGCAGCCGCGCGATGGCCAGGATATACACTCGCATCGCTCGCTTCAGGCACTCCTCGGACACACCCTCGTCGGCACCATGCATGGGGCCCACCCAGTCAGGGGTTTCCTCATGGGGGTCAACGGGCCCGAAACTCGAAGCGCAGGGGAACTTCCGGGCGTACGTGCCTCCGCCGATCGTGAACGCTTCGCCATCAAAACCGGTCGCATCGTGGTACGCGGCCAGCAGCGTGGTGATGATCGGCCCCTCGGGGTCCACCAAAAATGGGTCCATGAGCAGGCTCGTTTCGAAAGTGGCCTGGACGTCGGCGGCCAGCGACTGCATGCGCTCGAGCAGCTCTTGGCAGGTGATGGAGGTGGGGTAGCGGCTGTCCACGGAGAGGGTGAGGCGGTCGGCCACCTTGTGGATGGTGCCGGCCACGATGGTCAGGGGTCCGAAGGCGTCGTCGCAGGTGGCCAGGTTGATGGCGGAGCCGTCCGGCGCGGCGATGATGCGCTTGGCCATGACCAGGAAGTCCTGCTCGCTAGGGGAGAACAGCCCGTTGACCAGGCCGTAGTCGATCAGCATCCCGATTGCGCTGCGAGTCCCCTCGGGCAGGCTGGCGTGTCCGCCCACACCCGTGGCCACCAGTTGCACAGTTCCGTCCTGAACTGGGGTAATCTTGATGCCGTCGGCGGCGGGGAGGCTTGCGGCGAAGCGTGCTGCCGCGTCGGCGGCCCCGACCGCGTCGGCCGCTCCGGCGCTGGCGGAATCGGAGCTCGCGGCCCCGTCAGCCCCCGCGGCCCCGGGGACCGTCACCGTCAGCCACGCCCGGCTCGGCACCGCGTTGGTGGCGGAGTCCCGGGTGGTGAAATCCACGATGTTGCCGGTCAGCGGCGCCGAGGTGAACTCCCCGTGGAAGCTGCCCTTCTCCCCGTAGCAGATGGGGAAATCAGCATCGGAGGTAAACAGAAACGCCGGCGCCTCGTACCTGTCCAGATACCAGGCAACGTCATCCATGCCCACTTCCTCATTGGTGCCAATCAGCATACGCAGCGTGTAGGGCAGCGGTGTACCTGCGGACCTGGACGCTTCGGCAAAGAACTTCATGCAATACAGGCTGATGACCAGGGGTCCTTTATCGTCAATCACCCCGCGGCCAAGCAGGTAGCCATCCCGGCGCTGCATTTCCCAGGGGCTGACGGTCCAGCCCACCCCGGGAGCCACCACGTCGGTGTGGCAGATCATGCCAATCTGGGTGTCGCTTGTGCCCTTCAGGTCCGCGATGCCAATCTGTCCCTCCAGGTCAGCGGCGTCAAAGCCCAGCCGCTGCGCCAGGTCCACGCCCGCCCGCAGCCCGTCGTGGGCCTCGGGGCCGTTGGGGTCAAGAGGCGTGGCGCGGTCGTAGTCGACCACGGAAGGAATTGCCACCAGCTTGCCAATCTCCGCGACGATATCCTCCCAGTTCTCCTGAATAAACGCGTCCGCCCGCGCGAGTAGCTCGGTTTCGCGGGGAGTCATTCCATTGGTCATAGCGAGCCTCCATCTTTTGCGCCCCAGGAAGCTGCCGGGCATCCGGCGCAGCGGCCGCCTGCGACAGCCCCAATCGGGCCGATTGTGTGACTCCCACATTGTACTCGGCCTCAGGCGGTTGGTTTATAACATGACGAAGCGTACAGATTTGACAGTTATGTGGGGTTGTGGGTCAGGACGCTTCGACAGATAAAGTTTCTTGCGCCGGGGTTGCTGCTCGGGTACAATCCTCCTTTGCATGCCCGAGTGGTGGAATGGCAGACACGACGGTCTCAAAAACCGTTCCGAAAGGGTGCGAGTTCGACTCTCGCCTCGGGCACCAGCCGCAGAATGACGGGGCCGCATCGGCAATGATGCGGCCCTGATCTGTTTATGGGGGATTGCGCCGTTGTGTCTTGCGCGCTGGTTGCGCCTCTCGTGCGGCCTCGCGTCTGGGTTGCGGGTCCTACAACCGGGAATTTTTTGCCTGCTCGATGATGGCCTGGGCAAACGCCTGGTTGGCGGCGGCGAGCACCATGGATCTGATCAGGACCGTTTGGTCGGTGCGGCGGGTCTCTACGCTAGGCAGGGCGTTGCCGGTGAAATCGAAGGCCTCGTGGAGGGCGTTTTCAAACTCGGTGCAGAAGTAATTGTACGCGATGTCGGTGGGGTAGGTGTCGCGCTGGATGCGGTACAGGTCAGCCACCTGATCCACGGTGAACACTCCCTTGAGTACGCCCATGACCAGGGAATATGCGATATGCTCCCGATAATAGCGCTTCTTGACGGGGGCGGGCACCACGCCATGCTTGACGTAATTGCCCATCATGGGCTTGGTGATGGGCTCGGCAATCACGGATCGTAGCGCGCCATTGAGCACCGTCAGCGTCTGCTCCAGGTACAGCCCCATGTCGGGGAGGGCGTCAAACCGGGGCAGGGAGAACTCCCGGACTTCGCGCAGCTTGGCTAGGTCCACGGCGGGTTGAGGTGTCGCGCGCTCGACTGCCACCCCGCTGGCGTCCGTCCCGTTTGCGTCCGCCTCGCAGTTCGCGATTTCAAGCTCCATGTCCAGATTGCGCGTGTCGATGCTGTTGGTGTTGTTGTTGATGCTGTCCATGATGCCTCCCTTTGACCGTGCCATTTTATCACCTGGCGAAGCGTGCTGGGCTGCTCGCGTTTTCAGCACCAGGAGATGACACCTTCGTGCTACGTAAAGCGTCTAACATATTTACTTCACAACATGTAAAACCATTTTACACAGCATGTTCAACATGTGATGATACCATGCAACACCATATAAAGCATGTGATACATGTGCCCATCGAATGTTTAACATGCGATGTACTGAGGCGTTGCGCCGAAGCAGAGCACTGCCATGCACAACCCACACTGATTGAATTGAGGACACCATGGCTGATACCCAGGCCGCAACCCGGGCCGCAACCCAGGCCGAATACCACGACCTGCCCGAAGAAAAGGTCAAGCGGCTCATTGACCTGATGAACTCCACCACCGATACCAAAATCCCTGCTCAGAAGGAAATCATCGCTTGCTTCCGGCTTGCCATGGACGAGCAGATGCTTGATTACCTGATCGCCTGCGGCCCCAAACCCGTCACAAAAGACCAGCTTGAAGAGGAGTTTTGCATCCTGCAGCGCCAGGGCGTGCTTCCCGTGACCCAATCCTGGGAAAGCTTCTGGGCCGAAATCATGGACATGAGCTTCATGATGCCCCTGCCCGACCGGACCCACTACCAGCTGGC
>JAQXQN010000123.1 GCA_029101185.1 Eggerthellales bacterium
TAAATGCCACAATCGGTGACATCGGTGACGGTAAGGGTCCCTTCGACAACCTGAAAATGCACGTCGAGCCCGGCAAAGGCCATGGTGAATATCTTGGCAGGGTCGGTCTGAAGGGCGGGACGAGGGTCTTCTGCGAGGACAGCAATAAGACTTTCCCGCTTTGCTTCGGGCACCCGGTCAAGCAGCTGTGGGGGAAAGACCACGTCAAGACGCTGCCAGGGCTGGGATTTTATGAGCTGCGAGGTGGCTTCAGGGCGGCAGTCCGCAAAGGGGACGTAGGGCTTGATGTCATAGATGGGGGTGTTATCCCTCAGATCCGCCCCGGCAACCACCAACACGGGGCCTTGGCTGGTCATCTCCACCCCAATTAAGCGCACGCAGGACAGGCCGATGGGATTGGGCCTGAAGGGGGACCTGGTGGCAAAGACCCCCATGTGGGCCTTTCCTCCAAGCCGTGGCGGAGTGACCGTAGGCGAGAGGGTAGGGCGTTCGGTGCCCTGAAACCCCCAGAGCAGCCACAGGTGACTCCAGCCGCTGATGCCTCTGATCCAATCCGGATCCCGGAAGGGAGGCTCAAAGACAATGCGTCCTTCGAGCTGCTCTACGATGCCGCTTTGCCTGGGGATGCCAAACTTCTGAGGGAAGTCCGTGTGTATGTGGGCGATGGTTTTCATGACTTCAGGGTAGCAGAAGCGGCGGCGGGTCTGGTCCGTGCTGGTATGATTGCAGGGTCATTCTAGAGAAAGGATTGCCATGAAGGTTCTCATGCTCAACGGAAGCCCCCACGAGAAGGGTTGCACCTATACCGCCCTTGAGCAGGTGGGGCAGGCACTGGCGTCCCAAGGTGTGGAGTATGAGATCCTCCACATGGGACCGGCTCCCGTGCGTGACTGCATCGGGTGCAAGGCGTGCGTGAAGCTGGGCCGGTGCGCGTTTAAGGACAATCAGGTCAACGAGTTCGTGGAGAAGGCCCGCCAGGCCGACGGCTTCGTTTTTGGCTCTCCGGTCTATTTTGCCCATCCCACCGGCGGGGTGCTCTCCTTTCTCGATCGGGCCTTCTATTCCTGCAAGTCTGCCTTCTTTGGCAAGCCTGGTGCCGCTGTGGTGTCTGCCCGTCGTGGCGGGTGCGTGAGCAGCTACGACGTGATGAACAAATACTTCGGCATCGCCAACATGCCCCAGGTGGGGTCGAGCTACTGGAACATGGTCCATGGCAATGTCCCCGAAGAGGTGCTCCAGGATCTTGAGGGCTTGCAGACCATGCACAACATTGGTTTGAACATGGCATGGCTGCTCAAGTCCATCCAGGCAGGTAAGGAGGCGGGCGTTCAGGCTCCTCAGCTAGAAACTGGACATCGCACCAACTTTGTCCGATAGCGCACCGCCCGCCGGGCTGGTTGCGGTTGGTCGCATCCACATCTCCATGGTTTTCCTGTCGAAGCGTCCTTTCCCGCTGCGTGGTGGTCACGCCGTCTGGGGCCGGGGCGCTTCGTCATGCACGGGGCCAGGGGCCGGGGCGCTTTGTTATATCTGCGTATGGTTATCGTGAACGAATCATGAATCGGCCCTCATGGCGCCAGGGGAGGATTTGTCCAAAACGGCCCAGTGGGCTACAATGGCACTATTGAACACACTGTTCAATAAGCCTGGTAATGTTCTTGAACGTGGCGCTGGATTCCCGTGGGGGTTTGGCCCGCGTGAGCGCACCAAGGAGAACTGGTGACTGAGGCCCTGCTTGCCCAACCCTCCGTGTCCGCACCTGTTCAGGCAGGTATAGATCCCCGTGTCCTGCGCACCCAGCGGGCCTTGCGGGATGCCCTGATTGGGCTTATGGAGGAGCGGGGGCTCGCGTCCATCTCCATTAATGACATCTGCTCTCGGGCAGGGGTGACCCGGGGCACCTTCTACAACCATTTCCGCACCAAAGAGGAGATGGTCAGCCGATACGAGTCGGAGATTCTTCTGTCCATCATGGGCTTTCAGGACCGCATGGCCCATTTGAGCCTGCGAGAGCTTGCTAAGGCCAAGCGCAAGCGCAGGCCTTTACCCCTGGTGGTAGACCTGTTTGATTACCTGCGTACAGAGGGCGACTTTCTTCATGCGATTGTCGGACCTGGGGGAGACCCGGGTTTCGCCCCTACGATTAGGGATCGGGTGCTCAGTGGCATGGTGACAAACGTGCTTCATGAGCAGTACCGCACCAGCGAGGACCCCTTTATTGCCTACTATGTGGCGTATTTTACCGCTGCGGTCTTTGGGGTGATTGTCCGATGGATAGAGACGGGCATGCAGGAGACGTCAGAGGAGATGGCCGTGATTGTGATGCGGCTGTTTACCCTGAAACCAGGGGATTCCATAAAGACCTGATTTGGCGGCACGCTTTGCCACGTAAAGAGCGGAGCCACCAACCAGTAGTGATAGATATCGTGCCAAGGCTGGCACGCAGGCTTCAGGAGGAATAATGACACAGGAGACGCTGCATATCGGAATCGACGTGGGTTCGACCACCGTGAAGGTGGCGGTCATCAACCAGGCGGGGGAGATTGTGTACTCCTGCTATCGTCGCCATCACGCGGACGTGCGCGCCACCATCGTGGAGGTGGTTTCTGAGGCCGCCGAGCACTACCCCGACACCCCCATGACCATCGCCATCACCGGCTCCGGCGGCTTGCTGCTTGCCCAGTGGCTGGGTATCGAATTTGTCCAGGAGGTGATTGCCTCCAAGACTGCCGTGGAGACCTACATCCCCCAGACCGACGTGGTTATTGAGCTTGGCGGTGAGGACGCCAAGATCATCTACTTTGACAACGGCATCGAGCAGCGCATGAACGGCACCTGTGCAGGCGGCACCGGCGCCTTTATTGACCAGATGGCGGCTCTGCTTGACACCGACGCCGGTGGGCTTAACCGGCTTGCGGCGGGGCACACCACCATTTACCCCATCGCCTCCCGATGCGGCGTGTTTGCCAAGACTGACGTGCAGCCCTTGCTCAACGAGGGCGCAAAAAAGGAGGATATCGCTGCATCAATCTTTCAAGCCGTGGTGACCCAGACCATCTCGGGTCTTGCCTGTGGACGTCCCATCAGGGGTAACGTGGCCCTGCTGGGTGGACCCCTCCAGTATCTGGATCAGCTTGACGCCCGGTTTTGCGAGACCCTTGACCTAGACGACGAGCACGCCATTCGCCCCGACAACGCCCATCTGTTCGTGGCCTGCGGCGCTGCCATCTGCGGCAAGGATCTTGAGCCGGAGCTGCTCTCCGATGTGCTTGACCGCCTGCGCAGCCTCGGCGACATCCAGGGATCCGAGGTGGTGCGTCTTGAGCCCCTGTTCGCTTCGACAGAGGAGTACGAAGCGTTCAAGGCCCGTCACGCCAAGGAGTCGGTGCGCAGGGGAGACTTGGCCACCTACGAGGGGGATGTGTTCCTAGGGATTGACGCCGGTTCCACCACCTTGAAGGCGGCGCTGATCGGCCAGGACGGAGAGCTGCTGACCAGCTTCTACGCCAACAACAAGGGTGACGTGCTGGGCACCTGCCGGCGCATGCTCGGGGAGTTCTACGACCAGATGCCCAAAGACGAAGCAGGTAATCTGAAGGTGCGCATCGGCCATGTGACGGTGACCGGATATGGCGAGGGGCTGCTCCTAGAGGCTATTAAGGCGGATTCTGGCGAGATTGAGACCGTGGCTCATCTGCGGGGCGCCCAGGAGATGCTTCCCGGGGTGGAGTTCATCTTGGACATTGGCGGCCAGGACATGAAGTGCCTGCGGGTCAAGGACGGGGTCATTGAGCACATCATGCTCAACGAGGCCTGCTCCTCGGGCTGCGGGTCTTTCATTGAGGCCTTCGCCACCAGCCTGAATCTGTCGGTTGAGGAGTTTGCCGCAGAGGCCATTTCTGCCCAGGCCCCGGTTGACCTGGGCAGCCGCTGCACCGTCTTTATGAACTCCCGGGTCAAGCAGGCCCAGAAGGAAGGTGCCACCGTTGGCGACATCTCCGCGGGTCTGAGTTACTCGGTTATCAAGAACGCCCTGTTCAAGGTCATCAAGCTGCGGGATGCCTCCGAGCTTGGCCAGAAGGTGATCGTCCAAGGCGGCACCTTCCTTAACGATGCCGTGTGTCGGGCCTTTGAGAACCTGGCGGGCCATGACGCGGTGCGCCCCGACATCGCAGGCACCATGGGAGCCTATGGCGCTGCGCTGCTTGCTCGAGATAGGGCTGACGGCCAAGGCTCTGCCATGCTCACCCCTGAGCAGATTGACGCCCTGGTCATCAAGCACACCACGGTGCGCTGCAACCGCTGCGACAACAACTGCCTCATGACAATCAACGATTTCGGCAAGGACGAGACCGGCCGGCATCGTCGCTTCATCACCGGCAACCGCTGCGAGAAGGGCAGCGGCATGGCGGATTCCCGGCAGGCCACCATCCCCAACCTCTACGAGTTTAAGGAGCATCTGCTCTTTGACCGTCCCGTGCTAGACAAAGACCAGGCCACCCGGGGCACCGTGGGAATCCCCCGAGCCCTGAACATGTATGAGAACTACCCCTTCTGGCACCGATTCTTCACTGACCTGGGGTATCGGGTGGAATTGTCCAACCCCTCCTCCAAGAAGACCTACGAGGCGGGCATCGAGTCCATGCCCTCCGAGAGCGTGTGCTATCCGGCCAAACTCTCCCACGGCCACATCATGGACCTGCTCTCCCGCGACATTGACTTCATCTGGATGCCCTGCATCCGCTGGGAGCGCCAGGAGGACGCCCAGGCCAACAATCACTACAACTGCCCTATTGTCATGAGCTACTCCGAGGCCCTCAAGCTCAACATCGATGCCCTCGTTGACAGCCCCATCCAGTTCCTCAACCCCTTCATTCCCTATGACGACAAAGAGGCCCTGAAGCTTCGCCTCTTCGAACATCTGGTCCAAAAGCGCAAGGAGGATCTGCTGGCGAAGGGTGCAGACCCGGCCGGTCTTCCTGATTTCCCCACTAAGGAGGAGATCTCCCGGGCGGTGGACGCCGCCTGGCAGGAGGACGAGGCGTTCAAGGCGGCCATGCGGGCTAAGGGCGAGGAAACCCTCAGATGGCTTGAGGAGACTGGTGGTCACGGCATTGTTCTTGCGGGCCGTCCTTACCACAATGACCGGGAGATCAACCATGCCATCCCAGAGCTGATTACCAGTTTCGGCCTTGCGGTGCTCACGGAAGACTCCATCGCCCACCTGGGCAAATTGGAGCGCAACCTGCGCATCTACGACCAGTGGATGTATCACACCCGCCTGTACAACTCCGCAAAGGTGGTCACCCAGCGCAAGGATCTGGATCTAATCCAGCTTAATTCCTTCGGCTGTGGCCTTGACGCTCTTACCACCGATCAGGTGCAGGAGATTTTGGAGGCCTCGGGCAAGGTATACACCGTGCTCAAGATAGACGAAGTCTCCAATCTCGGAGCCGCCCGCATCCGGTTGCGCTCCCTGCTTGCGGCCCTTCGCCAGCAGGCGGATTTTGGCCTTGGGGAGGACATCCAGGTAACCTCCTTTGACAATTGCGCCGCGTCTAGCTGC
>JAQXQN010000124.1 GCA_029101185.1 Eggerthellales bacterium
CGGGAGGCCGGGGTGGTGTGCGCCACCGAGGAGGCCGCCCGCATCCTGGAGAAGTGCGGTGCCCAGGTCGAATACGTCCTGCCCTCTGGCAGTCCCATGGACTCGGGTCAGGAGGTGCTGGTGGCAACGGGAAGCGCCGGAAGCCTCCATGCCGCCTGGAAGGTGTGCCTGAATCTGCTTGATCACTGCAGCGCCGTGGCCACCAAGACCGCCCAGTTTGTGGGCAAGGTCAAAGCGGTCAACCCCCAGGTGGAGGTGCTCACCACCAGAAAGAGTATGCCCGGCACGAAGGACCTGGTCACAAAAGCAATCATGGCGGGCGGGGCCTTTCCTCATAGGCTTGGCCTGTCCGAGACGGTGCTGGTGTTTGACAACCACACCCAGTTCTTGGGCGGATTTGAGGGTTTTCTTGCTCGGGTTCCGGAGTACAAGCGGGCTTGCGTGGAGAAACGTCTGTTTGTCGAAGTGAACCCCGACCAGGCTATGGCCGCTCTTGAGGCGGGGGTGGATTGCCTACAGATTGAGAAGGCCTCCCCGCAGGCGCTTGCAGATTTGGTGGTTAGGCTGAGAAAAGCCAATCCTTCGGTGACGGTTGTTGCGGCGGGGGGCGTGAACCTGGATAATTGTGAAGCGTACGCGGCTGCATCCCCTGACGGGCTGGTTACCACCTGCCTGTTCAGTGCAAAGCCTCTAGACATGAGTGCTCGGATGGAGTGTTTGGAGTAAAGCTCCTAATGGGGCGTTTGAAACAAGCTCCGGGATGGAACGCGTGGTGTAGGGCTTCGGATGGAGTGCGTGGAGCAGGAACAGGAACTGCCGCCACAAGGAGGGCAGCCCATGGGAAGCAGGAAAAGATCAGCGCAGAAGCGCCAGATTGCCGAGTTTAAGGCGGGGTTGGAGCATTCTTTGTTTGAGGCCGATGGTCTCTTTGCCCGTGAGGACGCTCGCAGGCAAGAGGCCGCCTGTCAGCGGGATGCTGCCCTGAGGGATAAGGCCTGTGAGTCAAAAAACCGCTATGCTACTCGCGACGAGGCCCTGATGGTCGCAGATGAATGCGGGCAACGGGGCGTCAGAGGCCTGCATGCGTACAAGTGCTCCTATTGCAATGGATGGCATCTGACCTCAAAGCCTCCCCGGAAGGAGGATTAATAAAGGGCCCTTCCTGTTCATGTTTGACCTATGGATGATTCTTATTGATATAAATTCTCAAATGAGATTTAGTATCAATAACATATACTACGTTCAAGCCTTATGAAAGGAGGCGATACGTGGCAAGGGACACCATGCAGCGCAACGTGATCTGCCAAGAGCTGAACAACCTTGGCAATCATCCCACCGCCGACCAGGTGTACAACGCTGTCCATGAGAAATATCCCAGGATCAGCAGGGCAACCGTGTATCGTACCCTGAATAGGTTGTCGGACGAGGGATTGGTGACTCGCGTCAAGGTGAGTGACGGAGCAGACCGCTTCGACCACCAGACACACCAGCACTACCACGTGAGATGCGCTCAGTGCGGTAGGGTTGCAGACGTAAACATGCCAAACCTGAGCCTGCTGGATACGGAAGCCGCGCGACTCAGCGGCTACGTGGTTGAGGGTCATTCCCTGTTGTTTGAGGGATTGTGCCCCGGCTGTGCACGAGAATCAGAAATGGAGGATGCAGATGCTTGATGGCAAGGCCTTCTACAAGATGAGCTACGGCCTGTACCTGCTGTCGGCGCAATGGGAGGGAAAGGACAACGGCTGCATCGTGGATGCGGTGATGCAATCGGCATCGGAGCCGAAGCACATCACCATCTCCTGCATGAAGCAGAACCTGACCCCGGAGCTTATTGCCAAAAGCGGGGAGTTTACCCTTTCCATCCTGACCAAGGACACCCCGGACGAGTTCTTCCGTCATTTTGGGATGCAGACTGGCAGGAAGACCGACAAGTTTGACGGCTTTGAGGGCGTGGCCCGGGCAGAAAACGGGCGATATTACGCCACGGAAGCCAACGCGTACTTCTGCTGCAAGGTGATTCAGGAGCAGGATCTTGGGAGCCACTACCAGTTCACCGCGGTGGTAGAGCGCGCCCAGGTGCTCTCCGACGCCCCGAGCATCACCTATGCAGAGTATCGGGAGCGCATGAGGAAGGGGGCAACCGCCGCCGCCTCAGCAAGGCCCTCCGCCCCAAAGGCAGAGGTAAAGACCATGAATGCGGACAACGGCGCAGACAAGAAAGCGCCTGAAAAAGGAGGTTCAACTATGAAGTGGGTATGCAAGGTTTGCGGTTACATCTACGAGGGCGCCGAGCCCCCCGCGGAGTGCCCCGTGTGCCACCAGCCGGCAAGCGCCTTTGAGAAGGTGGAGGGCGAGCTGAAGCTGGCCGCCGAGCACGAGTACGGTATCTACGCCAAGACCGTTAAGAACAACCCCGACATCTCCGATGAGGACAAGGCCTACATCTTCGAGCAGCTGAAGGCCAACTTCATGGGCGAGTGCTCCGAGGTGGGCATGTACCTGTGCATGGCTCGCATCGCTCATCGCGAGGGCTATCCCGAGATCGGCCTGTACTGGGAGAAGGCCGCCTTTGAGGAGGCCGAGCATGCCGCCAAGTTTGCCGAGCTGCTTGGTGAGGACCTGGAGCCCAACATGAAGGCAACCACCAAGGACAACCTGGCCTGGCGTGTTGACTGCGAGTTTGGCGCTACCGCCGGTAAGTTCGAGCTGGCCTCCTGCGCCAAGAAGAACAACCTCGACGCCATTCACGACACCGTCCACGAGATGGCCCGCGACGAGGCTCGTCACGGCAAGGCACTCAAGGGTCTGCTGGAGCGCTACTTCTAAGATCCGCGCCTTCGGAATCCGCGCCTGCTAGGCTGTGTCCCGAGGTCCGCGCCGCCTGAAGCCTCGGGCTGTGCCCGATACGCGAACAACGCCCATCGTTCCGCCTTCGGAGGGATGGGCGTTTCTGTATCATGTCGAAGCGTCCTTCCCCCGCGACCCCTGCTTTGTGCGCCGCATGTCCGCCGCGGGGCGGCATTGGACTGCGCGATTGCGTCTCGCCTGCAAGAGAAAGAGAGCACGAGGATGGCATCCTCCAAATCAAAGTCCAAAAGCAAATCCAAATCCGCGTCAAAGGCTGCGGCCTCGAAGGCTCGGGGCAGGGCATCTGCCTCGGCTGGATGTGCCCTGCTGTGGAACCTGGACTCGGACACCCCTAAGGGTGCTGCGGTCCGCGACCTCCTTGCTGAGTTTGGGGTGCGGGTGTGCACGCTTCGTCAGGAGGATTTGAATCAGCTGTGCGGGTCTCTTGCTGGGGTGATGGGAACCAGGCCAGTGGCTCTGTATGAGGGAGTGGTCCCTCAGGAGGAGTTCCTGATGTTGTGCGGGCTGTCTTCCGCTGTGTTCCAGGGGTTTTTGAGTCGAAGCGCTCAGGAGGGCATTTCCGTTGCCCATAAGGCGGCGTTGACTCCGGTGAACAGGTTCTGGCCGGTAATCAAGGTCATGGAGCAGGTGGCCCAGGAGCATGAGGCTATGACGGGCTCGGCGAAGGCTGGCGCGCCCGACGCGGCGCCTGGGGCTGCGCCCGACGCGGCGTTCGATGCATCCAAGGGAGAAGAGGGGCGCTAGTGGGGCAGGACGCTTCGCCATGACCACTGCTAGTCGAAAAAAATGTGCGCAATGGCATTTTTTCCCAGTTGTGGGGCAGATGGGGAGCATAATGTGTCGAATTGATTCTGAAGGATTGGAACCCTGGACTGAGGAGATGGTTTCCATGGAGAAGAAGGAACTGGACTGGGGCAACCTCGGGTTTGCCTACATGCCCACCGACTACAGCTACGTCTGCAACTATAAGGACGGGGCATGGGAGGAAGGCGGCCTGACCACCGACCATTCCATCACCCTGAGCGAGTGCGCGGGCATCTTCCATTACTGCCAGGAGGTCTTTGAGGGCCTCAAGGCGTACACCACCAAGGATGGATCCATCGTCTGCTTCCGCCCCGACATGAACGCCGCCCGTATGGCCGATTCCGCCGAGCGCCTGTGCATGCCCGTCTTTCCTCAGGACAAGTTTGTAGAGGCGGTCAAGATGGTGGTAGAGGCCAACGCCGCATGGGTCCCGCCTTTCGGCTCCGGCGCCACCCTGTACGTGCGCCCCTTCATGATTGCCTCCGGCAACGTCATTGGCGTTAAGCCCGCCGATGAGTACCAGTTCCGTATCCTGGTTACCCCCGTGGGCCCCTACTTCAAGGGCGGAGATACCGCGGTGACCTTGGGTATTGCCAAGTATGACCGCGCAGCACCCCACGGCACCGGCAACATCAAGGCCGGCCTGAACTACGCCATGTCCCTGAAGCCCGGCATGGAGGCCCACGCCAAGGGCTACGCTGAGAACCTGTACCTGGACTCCGAGACCCGCACCTGGGTGGAGGAGACTGGCGGCGCGAACGTGCTGTTCGTGGACAAGGACGGCAACCTGGTGGTTCCTCAGTCCCACACCGATTCCATCCTGCCTTCCATTACCCGTAGGTCCCTGGTGGTGGTTGCTCGCGACATCCTGGGTATCAACGTCATCGAGCGCCCGGTGAAGTGGGCGGAGGTTCTGGCAGGTGACTTTGTGGAGTGCGGCCTGTGCGGCACCGCTGCCGTCATCAGCCCCGTAGGCCATATCGTGGACGGCGACGTCACCGTCACCTTCCCCGACGGCGCCGAGACCTCCGGTCCTGTCATGAAGAAGCTGCGCTCCACCCTCACCGCCATCCAGGCGGGAGAGATCGAGGGCCCTGAGGGTTGGGTCGTCAAGATCCTCTAAACCTGGCCTGTCGGCTCTCTGGCCTGACGGATCTTCTGGTTGGAGCCCGAGCTCCATGGCGCAACAGCCTGCAGCCCTGCGACCCCCGTGACGGCATATGTGCATGAATATCCGGCGAAGCGTGCTTTGCCGGATATTTTATGGGGCCGCCTGTGGATACGCTCGGGTGCGTGGCGCGAGTCTTGAGAAAGAATTTCTAACGACTTTGAGTATGTCGGGCAGAAACGGCCTCTGTCATGACATTATGAGTGCAATCAGATTTTGAACCTATAAGCGTCCTTTGAGAAAGGAGATCGTCATGGGATTGAAGGCACAGGAGGCACTCGAGATCGGATCCTTCGACGCTCTTGTCGACCATCTTCGCGCGCAGACTCGCGTGTTTCTTGAGGTGGACGGCAAGGAGTACTACATCACCCACACCGACGGTTACTGGCGCGCTCAGGATTGCGCGGTGCTCAACGACAAGGGCCACTTCACCGATTGCTCCGAGTTGGTTTCCACCCTCTCCGAGATGTCTCGGCTTCCTTGGCTTGACGGCAAGACCCTTGAGGACGTGTTTGCCGATGCCACGTTCTTTGCCAGCATTCAGGAGTAACCGGTAAACGGGCTCACAACGCAACATCAATACGGAAAGGGGCTGTGCCCATGAGGCGCAGCCCTTTTGTGTGCGGTGCAGGGTCGGATGCCCATCAGGTGCGGGCGCGCGTCAGATGCGGGCGCCCGAGGTCCGTCGGGTGCGCAGGCTAGGAACGCTTCGCTTCCAGATAGAGTAGGAGGAACCCGATCACTCCCGCGCACAGGGAGGCAATCAGGATGGCCAGCTTGGCGGCGGCAACGTACGCTTCGACAGAAAAGGCCAGGTTGGACACGAAGATTGCCATGGTAAAGCCCACGCCACCAAGAACGGCTGCCCCGATCATGTGTCGCCAGGTGACCCCGGCGGGAAGCGGTGCCAGACGCGTCTTGACCACCATCAGGCTAAACAGCAGGATGCCGGCGGGCTTGCCCACCACCAGTCCCAGGAACACGCCTAGGAACACGGGGCTGGACAGGATTTCTGCCAGGTTGGCGCCGGCGAGGCTCACGTCGGCGTTGGTCAGGGCGAACAGGGGTAGGAACAGGAAGTAGACCCAGGGGTAGAGCCCGTGTTCGATCTTGACCGCAGGGGGCGTGACCTTTGATGCCACGGAGGTGAGGGCGGAGACCCCGTGGAGGTAGTCCTTCTGGGCCAGGATGTGTTCGTCGGGATTGTAGGCGTGGGAGAGCTTCTTGATGGCGTTGCGGCTCCACGCGCCGAAGTTGTGCAGGTTGATCTGGGAGCCACTGGGAATGGCGAAGGCCACCAGCACGCCGGCGATGGTGGAGTGGACGCCGGACTGGTACACGCAGAACCACAGCACGGTGCCAAGGGCCAGATAGGGGCTGAGGGCGTAGACGTGCTTGTGGTTGAGGAAGAGCAGCAGGGCAAGGATGACGCCCGCCCCGGCAAGCCAGGCAAAGTCGGGGGTGTGGCCGTAGAAGACGGCGATGACCAGGATGGCAATGATGTCGTCCGCCACCGCCAGGGTGCTCAGGAATACCTTGATGCCGTTGGGAATCCTGTCTCCAAGCAGGGACATGATGCCTAGGGCGAAGGCGATATCGGTGGCGGTAGGCACGCCCCAGCCACCGATGGTCTCGGGGGAGCCTAGGTTGAACAGGACGAAGATGAGCACTGGCACCAGGACGCCACCGCAGGCGGCAAGGATAGGCAGCACCGCGTTGCGGACGTTAGTGAGTTCCCCCACGGTCATCTCATACTTGATCTCCAGGCCCACCAGCAGGAAGAACAGGGCCATGAGCAGGTCATTGATGAAGTGCCCTGCGCTCATGATCAGGCTCCAGTCACCCACCACGATGCCCAGTTTAGTGTGGACCAGTTCCAGGAAGGGCTCGTGAAGCCCGCTATTGGCAATTGCCAAAGACACGATGGCGGCAAGCAGCATCACCGCTGCGGCCTTGGTGGCGGAATGGGTGAATTGGAGCAGCTTGACCTTGCGCTGTATCTGGCCGTGGACCTCGTCGATGAAGACGGAATTATCTGCGGGGTTGTGGTTGCTCATCGGACTCCTTGATGATTGGGGACTGAACACTATCCAGGAATACGGGCGGGATTTCCAGGGCAGGGGGGGGAGGGGTTGGAAAAATGTAGAAAACGCCCGCAGAAAAAGCCTGGAGACGCTACCCACGGGCGACTGATTATCACCTGAGAAAATCCACTTTGCGCTGTGGTGTAATACCGCTATACTGTCAACTTGCGCGATAGCGCCACGTAGGCCAACGTGGCTCAGTTGGTAGAGCAACGCACTCGTAATGCGTAGGTCGCCGGTTCGAGTCCGGCCGTTGGCTCCAGAAATCATTAGGGGCCGCATCAATCTCAGATTGGTGCGGCCCCTTTTTTGGTGCGGCTGGCGGGATGCCGGGTTTTTGTGGAACGCCAGAAACTGGCGCAACGGGCGCATTTCCGATTAACGGGCTTTGGTGTACTTGTCCTTCACGGTGTTGAGCATCTGTCGGGCAATGATGCCTGCAGGTTGGGTGAGGAAGGTACGCAGATCCATGCCCTCGGAGAGCTTCTGCTCTCTGATCAGCTCGAGGACGCCTCCGATGACGAAAACCACCACGTTGCGGTCATCAGAGGTAAGCTCTGCTGGATCAACTCCTGAAACTTGGCCCCAGGTGCGGATGCCTTGCTCCCGCAGGTCCTCATGAATAGAGGGATGGGAAGACCGGATGAGCAGGAGTGTACGATGAAGCTTGGCGCATTCTGCAAGGGTGGCGGGATCGTCCGCTTCGACAGACCCCTCTGATTCCTCAATGTACTTGAGGATGGCATCAGGGGCGGGACACGTGTCCGCAAGCAGCTTGCGGGCCATGTCCTCGGCGTTGTCAAAGTAATAGTAGAAGGTGTTGTGGTTCACCTTTGCCATTTTTGAGATGCTGGTGACGCTGATCTGCTCGAGGGGATAATCCTCCAGGGTGGTCCAGAACGCATCCGAGAGGCGTTCGTATGCGTTTTTTTGATTGGGTAGCACTTTTGGCCTTGCCATGATGTTACTCCCTTACGCCCGAGAAATGCGTGCACTATGGATGTTGTTCCCTGCTTAGGATGGGCAGTATACATGGGCATAGGGCGTTTTTAATTGATTTTCCCAATACGGGTCGAATCGTTACGTATTTCACGTGGGATGAAACAAACCAATCCCAAAATCTGCATAACTCCGAGGGCAAAACTAGACATTCATCTGGGAAGATGCCGTATCTTGCATTTGGATGGTTGTCTGATTTTTGAACACGGCAGCGTTGCCCTACAGCCTTGCCCTACCGGCTTGTCTTATAGCCTCGCGGAGAGATCTGGGTTAACCGTCATGGTCTGGAAGTGGTCTTGCATATACTCGTCCGGGAAGTTCTTGTTATAAAACTCCTGCAGAGGGGTCTCTATGGGAAGGTCTGCGCACCTGGCGGTCCAGCAGTCTAGGGCCTGGACGGTCATGATGGCGTTTACCAGCATGAAGGAGGCCACTACGGTGGTGATGGTATAGCGGGATTTCCAGGGGATCAGGTTAATGATATTGAGCACCCAGGGCAGCAGGAATTTGATCCACACCGTGCCTAGGATTCCCCACATGACCATGTAGCGGAAGTTGGTCCTGCCGTCTATAGAGAGGAAGGTGCCGGTGTAGTCCCAGGCCACAACGCCAAAGGCCATCTCCAAAAACCAGCTGACAAAGAACTCGAAGGCTCCTCCTACCACGGCGCTGACCAGGAAGATGGGGACAAAGCCCTTGTTGTAGAACCGGTTGAGGCACATGGTCAGAATCAGGGCGCCAAATCCGTAGATGGGGGAGAAGGACCCAAAGAGCATGCCGGTGCGGTTCATGTAGGAGCCGGAAAGCACCCACACGTAGATCACTTCGATAATGTCACCCAGGATGCAGCACACGAAAAAGATCCAGAACACGTTAAAGAAGTTCAGGGTGATGTAGCCCTTGCCCGACAGGTCTCTGCCTAGGGTGCCTTCTTCTGCTCGTTGCCTGTCGTCCATCTGGCGGAGCTTGGCGTTGAGCTGGCGTTCTTCGGAGAGCGAAGGGTCCAGGTACGACGAGATTATCAGCTGGCCAATGAGGAGTGCCACAAGGGCGAGGGCGCTGGCGGTGACTCCTGAGACCAGCACGTCCGCCAGGATGGCCACCACGGTTGCCGCCATAAGGCCGAGCATGACCCGGGCGGCGTACTTCCTGCGGTTGACGATGATTGCCACGCCGAGGATCACGTGGACCACCGACAGTATGGTCAGCATGGCAAACAGCACCACCAGGGCGATGATGGTAATGGTGTCCAGGCTTGCCTCAGGGGGAAGCTGCCGGATGAGGCGGGTCAGCACCACGGCAAGGAACACGGTGATGACCAGGGCCAACAGACCGAGAACCAGCGAGGCTGCGCCATAGATGCGCATGATGAGAGATACCCGGCGCTCGTCAACGGGGGTCTCGGCGGTGTGGTGGCAGCGTGGGGAGCCGGTACGCTTCGTCAGATGAAATGCCATGGCTGGTCTCCAGATGGTTTGAGGTGGGGTGTAAACCGTCTGTAGTGTAGCACCTGGCAACGCACAGGCGGGGTAATGGAAAACCCATCGTTAACGGGGCGTGTTGAAGCGGGGGAGCATTGGGGCGCGTTGGGGGTGCGTGCTGTGTAGGGTGCCTTGGGTGTTGTCCATTGCTCCTATCTTTCGGTACCATACGCGGGACACGAAAATGCTCCAATCGGGAGGAGACCCCATGCGCATTACCACCGCCGCTCCGAAGGACGGCACCCAGACTATCGAAGTGTCCTTGACCGCCGAAGAGACCAGGGAGTATCTGGACCCCTTCTTCCAGAAGAAGGCGGAAGAGGAGGGCATTCAGGTTGAGGAGGGTTCCAATCCCCGTCGTGCCTTAAGTGAAAAGATTGGTCATTCCGAGGTGGGCAAGATGGCCAACCAGTGCGTCTTTTCCCGTTCCCGGATGCGGGCTATTGACGAGTCCGGCCTGGAGTTTCTGACCATCCCCGAATGTAGCGCCCCCAGTTTTGCCACCGCAGGCTATAGCTTTAAGTACACCATGACCGGTATCCCCCTGCCCAAGCTGGCCTTGACCAGCTATGAGCCCATTGAACTTCTCGACATTGACTTTACCGTCACCGACGAGCGCTTTGACAAGGAGTTCCAGAAGCTGGTGGATGATTATGCCGACATCGTGTCCGCCGAGGGGCTTGAGCAGGCGCAGGCGGGCACCATTGTCCAGATGGACATGACCAGCCGCTGCGACGGCGAGCCCTATGAGGATTGGACGGCCATCGGCGCCCTGCACCAGATTGGCAGCGGCCAGATGCCCGCCGACTTTGACAAGGCGCTGACCGGCATCAAACCAGGAGACGCCAAGATGATCAGGTTCAACGGCGTGCTGCTGGCAGACCCTTCCACCACCCACGCCTTCGAGAGCTACGTGGTCTGCACCGGTCTGTACACCTTCGCCCCCGCTACCCCCTCCGACGAGTGGGTCCGCGCCAACTTCGATCAGTTTGAGACCCTTGAGGAGCTCAAGACCGCCCTGCGCAGGATCATGGAGACCGAGGCGGAGGCATCCGACAAGACTTTCGACGACTATTACCTTGCTACCATGCTCTCCCTGCGACTTTCCTCTCCCATCCCCTCTGACCTGCTGAAATCCCACTTGGACAACACCTATGATGACTTCAAGAAGTCCCTGGAGAAGGCTGGGATCACCGAAGAGGAGGCGGCGAAGCGTGCTGGGCTGAACGTGGCCTCCCAGAAGGACCGGCTTTTCGAGAATGCCACCGAAAGCCTGAAGCAGGGCCTGGCTTTGGACGCCTTGGCCCGACAGCTGAAACTCAAGCCTGGCAAGGCCGAGCTGATTGCCTGCGCCGATGAGATTACTGGCGGGCATGGTAAGGAGTTTTACGAGGTGGTCAAGGAGGCCGGTGGGATCATGCCGCTGCGCATGAGCGCCAGGCGCAACATGGCCGCTGCATGGCTTAAGGAGCATGCCGTTCGCAAGGCTTCCAAGAAGGCCGCCGAGTAGGCCGAGTATCTGAGGCAGGCCGCCGAGGGCGCTTCTGGATCAGGGAGCCTTCGGCGGCTGTTTTTAGGCGGTTATCGGAAAATGATGGCAACAATTGGGAAAGAATGAGGTAATTCTCGCTACACTGCGGGGATACTTCTTTTGTTTTAGATAGGGGCGCTGATAGATGGAGTTTGCTCAGGTATTTGCAATCGGTGTCTTCCTGCTGGCAATGGTTTTGATTGTCTCAGAGAAGGTCCACCGTACGGTGGTGGCAATCGCTGGTACAGCGATTCTTCTGCTGTTCCACGTCATGGATTTCGAAACCGCCATGCATCATGTGGACAATAACACCCTTGGTGTGTTGTTTGGCATGATGCTATTTGTTGCTGTGGTAAAGGAATCCGGTCTGTTTGAGTACCTGGCGGTTAAGACCGCCAAGATGGCAAAGGGCGACCCGTGGGTCATCATGGTGGCATACGTCCTGCTTACGGCCGTGTGCTCTGCATTCTTGGACAACGTGACTACGGTGCTTTTGATGGGCCCCATGACCTTGACCATCTGCAGGCTGCTTAACGTCAATCCGATTCCCTATTTTTTGGTGGAGATCATGGCGTCAAACATCGGTGGCACGGCAACCCTGATTGGCGATCCCCCCAACATCATGATCGGATCCGCCGCCGGATTCACCTTTGCGGACTTCATCATGTATGACGCCCCTGCTGTGATTATCGCCCTCGTGGTGGTGCTGGTTCTGTTCTACTTCATGTATGGCCGCAAGATGCATGTCTCCGATGAGGACAAGGAGCGGGTGCTCGAGCTTAACGAGAAGGAGCAGATCCACGATCCTAAACTGATGCGCCAGTCCATTATCGTGTTGGTCATCGTGGTGGTGGGCTTTATGGTCCACGGCCAGTTGGGCGTGGAATCCTCTGTCATTGCCTTGGGTGCTGCCGCGCTGCTGCTGCTCATCTCTCGGCGCGATGTTACCAAGGCTCTGCTCCATGTGGAGTGGACCACCTTGGGATTCTTCGCCGGCCTGTTTATCATCGTTGGCGCACTGGTGGAGACCGGCACTATTGATACCCTGGCAAACGCTCTGATCAACGTCACGGGTGGAGACGTGTTCCTGACCATGATTGTGCTGGTTTTCGCCTCTGCGATCATCAGCTCCTTCCTGGACAATATCCCCTTCGTAGCAACTATGATTCCCATTCTGCTTGCCATGGAGGCCTCTGGCATGGACGTACATCCTCTGTGGTGGGCGGTGTCCCTGGGCGCATGTCTGGGCGGCAACGGAACCCTCATTGGCGCGTCCGCCAACGTGGTGCTCTCCGATATTGCGGGCAAGAATGGCTACCCCATCTCCTTCATTAGCTACCTGAAGGTGGGCTTCCCCATCATGCTGCTGACCACGGGTGTTGCTGCCGTGTACCTGATTGTGCGGTACATGCTTGGCGCTTTGTAGGCGTGATGAAAAACGGCGCGGGCAAATGCCCGCGCTGTGAGTGGATGAAAGCGACTGAAGTAAAGCCATGGCGCGGGTTCATGCCCGCACTGCGAATGGATTGAAGAAGCGGCGCGGGCAAATGCCCGCGCCGCATTGTGTGTATCCGCATGCGATGGATTCGCAACCCAGCGCAATGGGTGGGCGTTGTAAGGTGCTTCTGCAGGTTACGCTTCGGCAAGTACCGTACCAAGGGCTGCCACCAATGCGTCGCAGTGCTCCTTTTCGACCACCAGGGGAGGAAGCAGCCGCAGGGTGGTAGGTCCGGTGGCGTTGATCACGAATCCAGCCTCGAGCATTCGCGCCATTATGTCGTGGGCATCGGGCAGGCCAGCTGCCAGCTCCGCGCCCACTAGCAGGCCAAGGCCTCGGGTCTCCACGATCTGGGGGATGGTCTCAAGCTTCTCCCGCAGATACGCGCCCATCTCCTGGGCGTGAGCGTCATAGTTGCCGCTTTCCAACTCCTGCATTACCGCGTGGGCCGCAGCGCAGGCAAGGTTGGACCCGCCAAAGGTGCTTCCGTGATCACCAGGTTTAAACACGTCCGCTACCTGGGCCTGTGCAACGCACGCCCCCATGGGAAATCCGCCGGCGATGCCCTTTGCCATGGTGAAGATGTCCGGGGTCACGCCATAGACCTGAAACGCGAAGGGCTTGCCGCAGCGATACACGCCGGTTTGCACCTCGTCGCAGATCATCATGGCATCGTTGGCATCGCACAGCTCCCTGACCGCTTCCATAAACTCCTGGGTCATGGGATGGACGCCGGACTCTCCCTGGACGGGCTCGAGCATGACGGCGCAGATGTCGGGGTTGGTGGCAAAGATAGCGCGCAGTTCCTCCACGTTGTTGCGTTCGCAAGCCACAAATCCGCCGGGCAGGGGCTGGAAGGGGTCTTGTAGCCAGTCTTGCATGGTGGCTGCAACGGTCTCAAGGGTGCGCCCGTGGAAGGAGCCCTTCAGGCAGACGATGGTGTTCTTGTTGGTGCCATTGCGCTTTGCCCGCAAGCGGGCCAGCTTCATGGCGCACTCGTTGGCCTCTGCGCCGGAGTTGGCGAAGAAGGTCTTCCAGACGGGTGCGTGCGCCTGGGATGTTTGCGCCTGGGACGCTTCGCCATGGGTACCTGCGGCTTGGGAGGCGTGGTCTGTGAATCCCTTGTTGGCCGCGTCGTTGATGAGTTTCGCCACCTCCGCGCGATGCTCTATGTAAAAGTAGTTGGATACGTGGATGAGTTTCTCGGCTTGATCCTGGATGGCCTTGGTGAGCACGGGGTGGCAGTGCCCCAGGCTGCATACGGCGATTCCTGCCAGGAAGTCTGTGTAGGTCTTGCCTTGGGTGTCGGTGAGGGTCATGCCTTGGCCGCTGACAAACTCCACCGAGCGACCGAAGGTGTGCATCACGTATTGGGATTCAAGTTCCTGGGTTTGCTGGTAGGTCATGGTTGCTCCTTGCGTGGCGGGCATTGGCGCGTGCGTTAATGGGGACGCCCGCCGGGGTTGTTGATGGGCGGTTAGTGCTGGTTGATGTCAAGCCGGGCCGCAAGAGGGGCAAGGTCTGCGGCCTCGTACTCGGGGTTCTGCTCCGAGGAGACAATCATGGTGCCTACACCGCGGTCCGTGAGCAGTTCGAGCAGTAGGGCGTGGGGGATGGTCCCGTTGATGATATGGGCTCGGGGTATTCCCGCATCCAGGGCGGATAGGCACGCTTCGATCTTAGGAATCATACCTGCAGACAGGCTGCCAGAATCGATCATCTCCCGGGCTTCGGCGGAGCTGAGCCGGGCAATGAGGGAGTTTTTGTCTTGGAAGTCCAGATAGAGGCCGTCTACGTCGGTGAGGAAGATGATTTTGTGGGCATGGATGGCCGCTGCGATCTTGCCTGCTGCCAGGTCTGCGTTGACGTTGAAAGGCATGCCGTCATCGCCTGCGGCAACGGTTGCCACGATGGGGATGTACTCGTCCTCGATCAGGCGCTCAAGGTACATGGGGTCAATGTTGTGCACCTGACCCACGCGCCCGAGCTCAGGATCCATCTGAGTTGCCTGGATGGTGCAGGCATCGCCGCCGGAGACTCCTACTGCTAGATGTCCGTGCTTATTCAGGGCGTCAACCAATCTGCGGTTCACGCTTCCCACGAGCACCTGTCGGACAATCTCCATGGCCTCGGGGGAGGTGACCCTCAGGCCGTTTCTGAATTCTACCGGGATGTTGTGGGCCTTCATGGCTGCGGAGATATCCTTGCCGCCGCCATGGACGATGACCGGGTTCATCCCGATGATCTTCAGCAGCAGGATATCCTGCATGACCCCGCTCATGAGTTCGGGGTTTTCCATGGCTGATCCCCCGTATTTG
Source organism: Eggerthellales bacterium (assembly GCA_029101185.1). Classification (GTDB taxonomy): domain Bacteria; phylum Actinomycetota; class Coriobacteriia; order Coriobacteriales; family Eggerthellaceae; genus Slackia. The sequence continues at coordinate 14,755 of JAQXQN010000124.1, forward strand.
ATGAGGACGGTCTTGCCTGTGGAGTTCTTGATCCACGGCAGGGCTTCCACCAGCGATTGGGCAACGGCGCCGAAATCCTCGGGCTTGCGATGTGACTGCGCGAAATCCATAGGGGGCTTCTTTCCGTTGGGGGTATATGAGGTGTCGAAGAAATCCATGTACGTGTCCTTGAGGGGGATGCGAGTTGGTTGTTGGTTCGGGGCGCCAAGCCTAGCAGGCCAGGGCGCCAATCCTAGCAGGCCAGGGCGCCAAGCCCGGCGTCTTCCGCCAGGTCAAACAGGATGTTAGCGCACTGGACCGCTTGGGCTGCCGCGCCGTGCCCCAGATTGTCGATGCAGCACACAGCGATGGCAAGGCCTTCCTGGGGGTTGACCGTGATATTCACGTGGGCCCGAGCCGTTCCCGCCACCGAGGACGTCTTGGGCCAGACTCCCTCAGGGAGCACAGTGACCAAGGGGTCATCCTGGTACGCTTCGACATATAGTGTATGGAGCGACTCTGCCGAAGCGTCCTGGCAGGAGGGGTCAAGGGGCAGATACACCGTCGCGCAGATGCCTCGCTTGAGGGGGGCAAGGTGGGGGGTAAACACCAGATGAGCCGCAGATTCGTGACAGCCGGGGTTGAGTAGGGCGTACTTTTCCGCAATCTCAGGGGCGTGGCGGTGCAGGGGCAGGCCGTAGGGGGACACGGACTCGTCCGCGTTGCAGTAATGGGTGGTGGCGGTTGCCTTCCTACCTGCGCCGGTGACTCCGGAGATGGCGTCGGCGATGATGGTGGCGTCGGGATTGACCATGCCTGCGGCCAGCGCGGGCGCGGCAGCGAGGATACATGCGGTCACATAGCAGCCCGCGCATCCCACAACAACGCTCTGACCTGTGGATCTCTTGTGGGCGAGGGCTTTGAGCTGGGCCTTATGAGTCTCGGGCTGGCCGTAGACCGCCTGGTTGTTGAGATCCGGGCAAGCGTGGGACACGTGATAGACGTCCTCGTAGGTGGAGGCCTGGTTGAAGCGGAAATCGGCGGAGAGGTCTACGACGCTGACACCAGCGGCAGCAAGTTTGGGTGCATGCAGCATGCCCGCCTTGTGGGGGACCGCCATAAAGACCACCTGACAGTCAAGAAGGCTGGGATGGTCGTGGGGCACGAGCATAACCTGGTCAAAGGCGCCTCGCAGGTTGGGATAGTGATCCACCAGGTGCGTACCGGCTTCGGAGTCCGAGGTGGCGACGGCGAGCCGGAAGTAGGGGTGGCTTGCGAGAATCCGACAGATTTCTGCGCCGGCGTATCCAGTCGCTCCCATGACGCCCGCCCGAATAGGCGCTTTGGTCGCAGGGGCCATGGGGGCGGCGTGGGGAGTCTCTGTGGCTGCTTGGTTTGCCTGATCTTTGGATGCGGTTTGGGTATTGGTGACGGAAGGGTCTATGATCATGATTGCTCCTATGGTGTGTATTGAGGCGTCCTAAGAGATATCCTAAGGCGTGGTCCAAGGCGTGCCCTTGTTCTTGTACCTTGGGAGTCCCACCCTTATGCTTCATTGCATAAAAAGTAAGATATATCCAATAAAACTGTAATGAATGTGCATAATATTACAAATTTGTGCATATAGAACGATGTCGAGGTTTTTTCACGGCAGTGGCACAAAAAAATCGCCGAAGTGGTGAAAGAGGCAGGATACAGCCTGATAGTTCGGACTAGGTTCATTCAAGGAATATCCATAGATTCCGCGTTGACTAGGCCATTTGGAATTCTTATACTGCAAAAGTTCGCTTAAAAGCCCCGTAAACCGCCTTGCATACGGACGCAGCGCAGAAGAGAAGTCCAGACTCGGACGCGTTGGTCGGCGTAGGAACCCGACAGTCACGATCAGGCACTTTTGAGTAAGAACACTTATTATTGGAGGATACATTGAAGACGTATTACGCAAAGCCTAATGAGGTTGAGCGCGAGTGGTTCGTCATTGACGCCACCGATCAGGTTCTGGGTCGCGTTGCTGCCGCTGCCGCCAAGCTGCTGCGCGGTAAGCACAAGCCCCAGTACACCCCTCATGTCGACACTGGTGATTTCGTGATCATCATCAACGCCGACAAGATTCGCGTGACTGGCAACAAGTTCACCGACAAGAAGTACTACCATCACACTGGCCATCCCGGCGGACTCAAGTGCGAGACCTTCGCCGAGGCCATGGAGAAGCATCCCACTCGCGTCATCGAGCACGCTGTTAAGGGTATGCTGCCCCACAATACCCTTGGTCGCGCCATGGGCAAGAAGTTGAAGGTGTACGCCGGTGCTGAGCATCCCCATGCAGCTCAGCAGCCCCGCGAGATCAAGATTGAGGAGATCCGATAATGGCAGGTGAAGCAATGTATTACGGCACTGGCCGTCGTAAGAACGCCGTCGCCCGCGTTCGTCTGGTTCCTGGCACTGGCAAGATTACCGTGAACGGCCGCGACGCCAAGCAGTACTTTGGCCGCGACGCTCTGGTTGACTACGCCGCAACCCCCTTCAAGGTCACCGACACCGTTGACCACTTCGACGTCATCGCCCTGTGCGACGGCGGTGGAATCTCCGGTCAAGCTGGCGCCCTGCGCCACGGCATCAGCCGCGCCCTGCTTGAGGCCGGTGACTATCGTGCAGAGCTGAAGAAGGCTGGCTTCCTCACTCGTGACCCTCGTGCCGTCGAGCGCAAGAAGCCCGGTCTGAAGAAGGCTCGCAAGCGCCCGCAGTTCAGCAAGCGCTAAGCGTACTTTTTCGATACGCACCTTGTGGAGCCGCCTCGTGCGGCTCCTTTTGTGTATGGCGAAGCGTGCAGGGCGGTACGCTTCGCCAGGTTGGATATAATGACCCACCGACGCACCAGGCAGCCTCGGCTGTCATCCGATACCACCTCGGGGTCTTGCGGCCCCGTCATCAAGTGACCCAAGGAGAATCCATGGCTCTTTCCATCGGCATCGTGGGACTTCCCAATGTGGGAAAGTCCTCTCTGTTTACGGCGTTGACCAAGAAGACGGGATTTGCCGCCAATTACCCCTTTGCCACCATCGAGCCCAACGTGGGGCAGATCCCCGTGCCTGATGAGCGCCTTGAGGCTCTGGCCAAGATTGACAACCCGGCAAAGATCGTGCCTGCCACCGTGGAGTTTGTGGATATCGCCGGCCTGGTGGCGGGCGCAAGCCAGGGTGAGGGCCTGGGCAACAAGTTCCTGGCCAACATCCGCGAGACCGACGCCATCTGCGAGGTTGTGCGGTTCTTCTCCGACCCCAACGTGGAGCACGTGTCCCATAAGGTGGACCCGCTTTCGGACGTGGACACCATCAAGATGGAGCTGATTCTCTCCGATATGGCAACCATCGAGAAAGCCCTGCCCAGGCTGGAGAAGGAGGCCAAGCGGGATAAGGAGAACGTGCTCAAGTTCGAGACCGCCAAGAAGGTCTACGCTGGCCTTGAGCAGGAGAAGCGTGCCCTGCAGCTTGACCTGACCCCAGAAGAAAAACTGGCCATTCGGGAGCTGTGCCTGCTGACCATGAAGCCCATGCTCTATATCGCCAACGTGGATGAGGACCAGCTCACCGCCGAGCTGCCTGAGATTGACGGCCAGCAACCTGTGCCCATCAGCGCCAAGATTGAGGCTGATCTGGCCGAACTTGATCCGGAAGAAGCCGCCATGTTCATGGAGGAGCTTGGCATCCAGGAAGGCGGCCTGGCACGGTTGATCCGCGCGGCTTATACGCTGCTGGGGCTGCAAAGCTACTTCACCTCCGGACCTACGGAGACCAAGGCCTGGACTATCCCCGTGGGATGCAAGGCGCCCCAGGCTGCCGGCGTGATTCACTCCGATTTTGAGAAGGGCTTCATCAAGGCTGAGACCGCCAGCTTTGAGGACTACGTTGCCCTCGGGGGAGAGAAGGGTTGCCGGGATGCGGGCCGTCTTCGCCAGGAGGGCAAGGACTACGTGGTCCAGGACGGCGACATCATGCACTTCAAGTTTAACGTCAGTAAATAGACGCGCATAGGCGGGCTGGCATGATCGGAACCATCGTCAATGCGGGATGCATCCTTGCGGGAAGCTTGGCCGGAGGCTGCCTGAAAAAGGTCATGAGCCCCCGGGTCAGCGACGCGCTGTTTTGCGCCATGGGCATGGCTGCTACCGTCCTTGGCATTAACGCCGTGGTCCAGAACATGCCCAACAGCCACTACCCGGTGCTGTTCATCGTGAGCCTGGCCATTGGAGCCGCTATTGGTACCGCCTTGCGGATCAGCGATCGCATGGATGCCCTGACCTCGGGGGATGCCACTGGTTCAAAGAATTCTGATATCGAAACGCCCTCTGTCGAAGCATCCTGCGCTTCGGAGGCCGCCGCGCCTGCCGCGCCCGCAACGGAGGCCGCCGCGCCTGCCGCCGCCCCCACGGCTCCTGCGTCCGCCAATGCCGCCGTCCCTGCGCCCGCACCGGGCGCGCCGTCCAAGTCCCGGCTAGGTGAGGGCCTAGTCACCGGATGCCTGCTGTTTTGTATTGGCACCCTCTCCATCCTTGGCCCGGTGCAAAGCGCCCTGTATGCAGACCACACCTTCCTGTTCACCAACGCCATGCTTGACCTGGTTACCAGCGCCGTGCTTGCAAGCACCTATGGCGTGGGGATGTGCCTGGCGGCAGGTGTGCTGTTTGCCTGGCAGGGGTCCATCTACGGGCTGACCCTGTTGCTGGGGGACTTCATCTCCGCAACCATGATGACCGAGCTATCCATTGTGGGAGGCTGCTTGATTCTCATGTCTGGCCTGAGCATCCTGCAGATCAAGTCCTTTAAGACTCTGGATTTTCTTCCCGCCCTGATTGTTCCTGTGGCCTGGTGCCTAATAGCTCCTCTTCTGGGGATATAACGGCTTCGCAATCAATATCCCTGCGCTGCGCCTGGATGGCTTCGTATGCCAATGCGATGGTCTGGGCAATTTTGTCGTTGTCCCGCGCACGCTTCGCCATGGCCATCGCGATGTCAATAAGCATCACGTCGGGAGCATCGTCGAGGGTGGTTGCGTGCAGGTTTTGCGGATCAAGGGAGACTATCGCGTAGTGGGCTGAGGTGGGCGCGGTGTCAAAAGGCGCCACGTTTGGCAGGAACAGCATCATGAAGTCCACGTCAAGGGCGTGTGCGATGCGCTTGAGGGCACCGATGGAGACGTTTTGGGTCTCTTGCTCGATTCTGCCGATGGTGGCGCGGGAGAGGCCGGTGACTTCCGCAAGCTTCTCTTGAGACATGTCGCGGCATTGGCGTAGCCTGCGGACATTTGAGGCAATCAGTGCATCGATGTTGGAGATCTGGCTCAAGAACGGTTCCTTGCGATTGGGGTTGACTGCCTATCCAACTATTTCGCAAGGAGAAACTCCACGTCATATATGCGTCGTTTTGTGATGGTTGCGTGACCGATGCGCCAGAGATGCGTAACCAGCGTGCCAGATTCGCGTAACCAGCGTGCCAGATTTGCGTGGGCGTGGTGGCCGTTGGGCCTGGTACGCATGAACGTGAGCACGCTCAGATAAAAAAAGACCAGCACGGGTAGTGTGCTGGTCTTAGCAACCGTCCTTGGTGCGCTGATTATGGCTAGCTGGCCTAGGCGGCAGATCTCAGGGTACTGGTCCGGCAATACCTTAGTGGCAGCTGCCGTTGGGGCCGTGCTGGTGGGTCTCCTCTGCGGCAAACAGCGGCAGCTCACCAGCGGCAGCCATGGCAACGGCCTGCACCGCAGAGGCGGTCTTGGTGTTGCGATACACCGTCAGCCCGGCAGCCTCCATGCCCCGATACATGGGCATACCCATGTTGACGGCCACCACGGCCTGGACATTGTGCTCCTCAAACACGGACATGTTGTGCCCGTGTCCGCCGTTAGGCGAAGGCGCATGGATGGTGTTCGGCACCGGCGTGAGGGTCTGGGGCACGCCGGCATCGTCGGTCTCGATGATGGCGAACCAGTCACAGCCGCCAAAATGGCCGCAAATCTTGGGGTCGGGACCCGGCTCTCCTTGGCAAGGAACCAGATAAATCATGGTGACTCTCCTTCTTCTGGTAGTGATTTGGTCGCAATTGAGGGTACCTCTGTGGCATGCGCAACTCAACCCAGCATTTCACTAGGGTTTTCCTGCCGCGTTCCGGCCTGCCGCTCACGCAAAACCTGTGTGAACAGAGGCTGGGCTTTGGGGCGGCACGCTTCGCCTTTGCTATGATGGGCGAATGCTTTTGTGGTCACGCGCCAGACACCATTGGAGGCCCATCATGAAGAAACTCACCCAGCAAGACGTGCGGGGGCTGGCGTCCTACGCTCGCATCGGCCTGTCAGATGAGGAGCTGCCTCAGATGACCGAGGACCTGAATAATATCATCGCCACCCTTGAGCCCATTCTGGAGTACAACCTTGAGGGGGTAGAGCCCACCTTCCATCCCATCGGAAGTCTGTCCAATGTGATGCGAGAGGACGTGGAGGTGCCCGGGCTCACCCAGGAGCAGGCCCTTTCCAACGCGCCGGCGGCCCAGGACGGTTCGTTCTTGATCCCTTCCATTCTGGGTGAAGGGGGAGATCGCTAATGCCTGATATGAGCCGCTACTATGACCTGTCCGTTTCCCAGATTCGGGAGGGTTTGGCCTCGGGACAGTTCAGCGCCTGCGAACTGACCGCTGCCGCCCTTGAGCGCGTCGATGCCGAGGACCAGAAGATTCACGCATTCCTGCAGGTCACCCCTGATCTGGCCATGGACGCCGCCCGTGAGGTGGATCAGCGTATTGCCCAGGGCGCCTTTGACGCCATGGGGCCTTTGGCTGGCGTGCCGGTGGCCTTTAAGGACAATATGAACCTGACCGGTACCCGCACCACCTGCGCGAGCCGTATGCTGGAGACCTACGTGTCGCCCTACACCGCCACTTGCGTGGACAAGGTGCTGCAGGCAGGCGGCATCCCCCTGGGCAAGTTGAATATGGACGAGTTTGCCTTTGGCTCTACCACTGAGTCCTCCGCCTTTGGTCCCACCTGCAACCCGTGGGATCTGACCCGGGTGCCCGGCGGATCTTCGGGCGGAAGCGCCGCTGCGGTTGCGGCGGGTCTTGCCACCGTCACTTTGGGCTCGGATACCGGCGGATCCATCCGCCAGCCTGCCAACTTCTGCGGCGTGGTGGGGGTGAAGCCCACCTACGGCACCGTGTCCCGCTACGGGGTGGTGGCCTTTGGCAGTTCCCTTGACCAGGTGGGCCCCTTTGCCCGCAGCGTCAAGGATGCGGCCCTGGCCATGAACGCCCTGATTGGTCGGGACCCCAAGGACTGCACCTCCCAGGACATCGCCACGGATTTCGTGGCAGCGGCACAGCAGGACGTGGCCGGCATGCGCATTGGCCTAGTCCCCGAGTTCATGAACGCCCCGGGTCTGTCATCCCAGGTCAAAGACAGGATTCTTGAGGCTGCGGCCAAGCTTGAGGCCATGGGCGCCCAGATTGTGGAAGTGACCCTGCCCAACGCCGCCGCCTCCATCAGCTCCTATTACGTGCTTGGACCCTGCGAGGCATTCTCCAACTTGGCACGCTTCGACAGCGTCAGGTACGGCTACTGCGACCCGGGCCATCGGGACCTGCAGGGCCAGTACGACGCCTCCCGTGAGATTGGCTTTGGCAAGGAGGCCCGCCGCCGCATGCTGCTGGGCTCCTATTTGCTGGCCAGCGGCGTGTACGACAAGTATTACTATCCCGCCCAGAAGGTGCGTACCCTGATCACCCAGGACTACGCTCGGGCCTATGAGAGCTGCGATGTGATCCTGATGCCGGCCTCGCCCCGGCCCGCCTTCAAGTTCGGGGAGATTGCGGATCCTGCCGAAATGTACCTCTCCGACGTGTTTACCGTGTCCATCAACATCGCCGGCAACGGCGGCATGAGCGTGCCGGTAGGCCTGTGCCCCCAAACCGGCATGCCCATCGGGGCCCAGCTGGTATGCCCCCAGTTCAAAGACGAGAACATGTTCAGGGCCGCCGCCGCCCTTGAGCGGGCCTTCGGTCCTGCGGGCGTGGCCCCCGATTTCGCCGGAAGGGCGGGTGAGTAGCGTGAAGAAGCTTGAAGAGGTCCTCAAGGATTGGGAGGCCGTCATTGGCCTGGAGATCCACACGGAGCTGACCACCCTTAACACCAAGATGTTCTGCGGCTGCAAGCTGGAGTTTGGCGCACAGCCTAACACCCACGTGTGCCCGGTGTGCCTGGGCCTGCCCGGTGCGCTGCCCGTGCCCAACAAGGCCGCCATCGAGAGCATTGTCCTTGCAGGTCTTGCCACCAACTGCGACATAGAGAAGCACTCCATGTTCTACCGGAAGAACTACATGTATCCGGACATGGCCAAGAACTTCCAGACCACCCAGGGCCCGGTGGCCTTCTGCATGCGGGGGTATCTGGACCTGGACGTGGACGGCGCCGGGGCAAAGGAGCGCTATGGCCTGGAGGATCTGGCGGAGGGCCAGACCCAGGACAACATCACCCGCACCAAGGACGGCTACGTTGCCCATGTGGGCATCACCCGCATCCATATGGAGGAGGACGCCGGCAAGATGATCCACGTGGGCGGTGGCGAAGGGCGCATTGCCGGAGCCACCCACTCTCTGGTGGACTACAATCGGGCCGGCACGCCTCTGATAGAGCTGGTCACCGAGCCTGACCTGCGCACTCCTGAAGAGGCCCGTCTGTTCATGCAGAAGCTGCGCCAGATTTTCCTGGCCCTGGGCATCTCCGACTGCAGCATGGAGGAGGGCTCCATGCGCTGCGACGGCAACGTGTCCCTGCGCCGTCGGGGTACCACCCAGTTTGGCACCAAGACCGAGCTGAAGAACATGAACTCTTTCAAGAACCTTCACGACGGTCTGCTCTATGAGATCTGCCGCCAGGCGGAGGTGCTTGAGGAGGGCGGCATCATCTACCAGGAGACCCGCCACTGGGATCCCTCCGCCAAGCGCACCATTGTCATGCGGGTCAAGGAGACCGCCGACGACTACCGCCTCTTCCCCGAGCCTGACCTGGCCCCCTATGATCTCACCGACGAGTGGATTGATTCCGTTAGGGCCAAACTGCCCGAGCTGCCCGACCAGAAGGCCGCTCGATTCCAGCGGGACTTCGGCCTGTCCGCCTACGATGCCCGACACCTGGTGGCCGAGCCCGCTGTGGCTGCCTTCTTCCAGGAGTGCATGGACGTGTCGAAGGGCCCTGATGCCCAGGACGATTCGACGCGAAAGCTTGCTAAGGCCCTGGCCAACCTGTGCATCAACGACATCACCGCCCGGGCAAACGCCGATGCTGCCTTTGACCTGGCCAGTCCCGAGTGTCCCCTGACTCCTGCCCGGGCCGTGGAGCTGGTGGGGCTTATTTCCTCGGACGCTATTTCCTCCAAGCAGGGTAAGGAGGTCTTTGCCGCCGTCATTGAGCTGGATAGGGACCCGGGTACCATCGTGGAGGAACGGGGGATGAAGCAGGTGTCCGACACCGGCGCTATCGAGGCCGTGGTAGATCAGGTCATCGCGGAGAATCAAGATGCGGTGGCCCGTTACAAGGACGGCAACGTGAAACTGATCGGGTTCTTTGTGGGCAACTGCATGAAGGCCCTCAAGGGACAGGGCAATCCTAAGCTGATCAACCAGATTGTGGCGGAAAAGCTTAACCAGTAGGCGGAGGCTCTCATGGCACCAAACAGCGTGGTCTATCGCGTGGGCGATGGGCTCTACATTAATCTGACCAACCGGTGCTCATGCGCCTGCGTCTTTTGCCTGCGGCACAACGGCCCGAGCATGGGAAACGCCCAGAGCCTGTGGCTCGAGGAGGAGCCGGACTTCTCCCAGGTCATAGACCAGCTGCAGGCGGAATACGACGCTATGGCGCCCCAGGTTCCCACCGAGGTGGTCTTTTGCGGTTACGGTGAGCCCACTGAGGCTTTTGACCTGCTTAAACAGGTGGCGGCCTATGTGCACGAGACCTGGGGGCTACCCGTGCGGATCAACACCAACGGCCAGGGCAGGCTGATTAACGGCAGGGATATTGTGCCGGAGTTTGCCGGGCTTATTGACCGGGTCTCCGTAAGCCTCAATGCCCCTACGGCCCCACGCTACCAGGAACTGTCCCAAAGCGAGTTTGGCCAGGAGGCCTTTGAGGAGGTCCTGGACTTTACCCGAGCGGTTGCCGGGGTGGTTGACGAAGTGACCATGACCACGGTGGGAACCCTTCTGACCGAAGAGGAGGAGCGGGCCTGCGATGAGATTTGTCGGGGCTTAGGTGTGAGGTACCGGATCAGGACGTATGAAGGTTAGGCGGGGGTTGTAGTGGAAGAGAAGGACATTTCGGCAATGAGGCCTGACGCGTTGGCTCCGGCGGCCATTCAGGCTAAGGCGGAGGGCATCGGGGTGACCAAGGCGGCCATGCCTGCCCTGAACACCGTGGTGCTTGCGGTGCTTGCGGGCATGTTTATCGGTTGCGGGGCCATGCTCTTTACCCTGGTCCAGGGTGACGCGGAGCTGCCCTTTGCGGTAAAGCGCATCCTGGGGGGATTTTGCTTCTCCGTGGGCTTGATGCTGGTGGTGGTTTGCGGCGCGGAGCTGTTTACTGGCAACAACCTGATGGCCGGCGCCCTCCTGTCCAAGAAGATTACCTGGGGCGGCATGCTGCGCAACTGGGCGCTGGTGTGGCTGGGCAACTTTGCCGGGTCCTTGCTGATGGTGGCGCTGGTGTTCGGGTCCGCTATGGCTGCCATGAACGGCGGCGGGGTGGGCGATGCCATGGTGAGCATTGCCGTGTCAAAGGTGACCCCGGATGGTCTGACTCTGTTTTGTAAGGCCATCCTGTGCAACTTCCTGGTGTGCCTGGCGGTGTGGATGACCTTTGCGGGGCGCACCGTGGCCGATAAGCTGCTGGCCTGCGTGATGCCCATCATCGCCTTTGTGGCCTGCGGCTTTGAGCACAGCGTGGCGAACATGTTTTTCATGTTCATGGGCCTGTGTGCAAAGGGTGTCGGGTTTGGCGGCGGCGTGGACGCTTCGGCGCTGGATCTGGCGGGCATCTTTGGCAACCTGGGCATCGTGACTCTGGGCAATATTGTGGGCGGGGCTGTTTTGGTTGCCCTGCTGTACTGGCTTGCCTACGGTCGCGTAAAGTCGGGAAAGTAAGGAAGGCTTCACCGCCGCGTTCTGTATCGTGTTGGGTCGGAAACTCTGCCGCGCTCTGGGGCCGAGCCCTGCGGTTTTCGGGTATCATGAATCAGTTTTTACAATCTGCTGAAAGGACAATTCCATGAGCAATGCTGGCAAGAAGGTCAAGGCTCACTACCGGGGCACCCTTGACGACGGCACTCAGTTTGACAGCTCCTACGATCGGGGCACCCCCATCGAGTTCACCTGCATGGCTGGCCAGATGATCCCTGGTTTTGACGCCGCGGTGGAGGGCATGGCCCTTGGCGAGAAGAAGACCGTGCGCATCGAGCCCAAGGACGCCTACGGCGAGTACGACCCCAACCGGGTGCAGCGCATCCCCCGCTCCCAGTTCCCCAACGCCGATCAGATGCCCCTTGGCGGCACCGTATACCTGTCCAATGGCTTCCAGCAGTTCCCCGCAAAGGTGGAGGAGACTGAGCTGGTGGTGGACATGAACCATGAGCTGGCCGGCAAGGCCCTTACCTTTGAGATCGAACTGGTGGAGATTGCCTAACCAGACGGGCTGGACATTTCGTCAAAATGCCGAAAATGTGGGAGCGGAAGCCGACTCTGGCCCGCTCCTACGTGTATATACGGGCATACTGTGGGCCGATACGTACGCTGTTACCTATCCAGGAAGGAGCGAGCATGCTGTCCGAGGATGCCACCTTTGAAGAGATTGATGCCTATTTCAAGAACGACAAGTTTGCCGCCATGGCCGGTTGCGAGCTGGTGGATGCTCGTAAGGGCCATGCGGTGGTGGAGATGCCCATTACCGACAACCTGCGCAATGCCCAAGGGGGCGTGATGGGCGGCGCCATTTTCACCCTGGCGGATTTTGCTTTGGCAGTTGCCTGCAATGTGGGGGAGGACCCTACGGTTTCGGTGTCAAATACTATCGAATTCCTCTCTTCCACTAAGGCCGATACCCTGATTGCCATGGCCAATACGGAGAAATCCGGCAGGCATCTGGGTTTTTACACCGTTGACGTGGTGGATTCCGCGGGCAAGCATATCGCACGGATGTCGGCTACCTGCTATCGGTAGGCCTAAGGGGCGCCCTGGCGGCCGGCGCTGGGGCTGCCCGCGCCGCCGAACGCTTCGCCACCCTAAGATTCGCGGATATTCCATCTCATGACGAGTTCTTATGCAACCACGGGGGTTGCTGTGGTATTATCTGCCCCGTTACTGCGAGGGTTTGTCTCGCATCTTCTTTTCCCAGTTCATGGCCATACCGCACAGACGCAGGTGGTCTGTTTTCGCGCCATGATGCGTACTACCCTGAAAGCCTTTGGGGCTTGCTAGAACGCCGCTGGTGGGATGTGTCCTCCCGCCATGAGCCGTTTTGGACCTGGGATCATCAGTAATCCAACAGAGGGTGAAATGCTCCGCATCGGGCGGGGCTCAATCATAGGAGGAAGCATGAAGTTCTTCGTCGACACCGCCGACCTCAAGGAGATAGAAGAGGCCGCAAGCTGGGGCGCTCTTGCCGGCGTGACCACCAATCCGTCTCTGTATGCCAAGATTGGCGGCAAACTGGCGGACTTTGACGCCCACATGAAAAAGATCTGCGACATCGTGGGTGAGGATTGCCCCGTGTCCGCCGAGTCTGTGGCCATGACCCGGGAGGAGATGATTGCTGACGGCGTGCGTCTAGCCGCCATCGCCCCCAACATCGTGGTCAAGCTCCCCACCACTGTGGAGGGTCTGGCCGCCTGCCGCGCCCTGGCCGAGAAGGGCATCCGCTGCAACATGACCCTGTGCTTCAGCGTGCCCCAGGCCCTGTTGGCTGCCCGCGCCGGTGCCCGCTACATCAGCCCCTTCATCGGACGCTTCGACGACATCTCCGAGGACGGCCTGGCCCAGGTGAACGACATCGTCACCGCCATCAACAACTACGACTTCACCCAGAATGCTCCCAACCATGAGCAGGTGGAGATCATTGCCGCGTCCGTGCGCAGCGCCAACCACGTGACCCAGTGCGCGCTTATGGGTGCGGACATTGCCACGGTTCCCTTTGGCGTGCTCAAGAAGATGATCCAGCATCCCCTTACTGATCGCGGTCTGGAGACGTTCCTGAAGGACTGGGAAAAGGTTGCTAACGCATGAGTGATGAGACCCTGAATAATCCTGCCGAAGCGCCCTCTGCCGAGGTTACCTCTAAGTCTGCCGAAGCGCCCACTGCCCAGGCCGCCCCTAAGCCCCGGCGCACCCGGGCTCGTAAGGCTCCCGTGAAGGCGGAGTCTGCGGATGGGGTTGCTGCTGCCGCTGTGACTGGTGACGCCGCGGCTGCCGACAAGCCTGCTGCTGCCGCCGCGGTTGCTGATGCGCCCGACAATGCTGCATCCGACCAGCCTGCGGCCCCCAAGCCCCGTCGCACCCGGGCCCGCAAGGCCTCCGCTGAGGATGCCTCCAGCCAGCCTCGGGTCTCCACTGGCGCTACCGATGACATGCTTTCTGCTCAGGCGGAGATTCTTGCTGCTGCCATGGCCGCTACCTATGCCGCCCAGGATCCGGTCTCTCAAGAGGCGGCTTCTTCCCAAAACACCAGCGCAGACCAGAGCCAGGAGGAGCCTTCCACTGCTAAGCGAGCGCGTCGGCGTCGTACGGTCCGGGGTAATGCTGCAGATGGGGAAGGGGACGGGCGTCCCGGTTCCGACCAGGATGGAGCAAGCCGTCAGGACGCTTCGACAGATGCTGCTCAGACCGCTGCCCAGGCTGGCATTGAGACCCAGGCGGATGCTTCTGCCGACGCTCAGGCCTCTGCTCAGGCCGGTGCTCAGGCAAACAGCCAGGTGGATGACCAGGGGGGCTCAAACCCTGAGGCCGATCAGGACCGCGCTTCTCGGGAGCGCAGGGAGCGCCGCAAGCGCTTTGAGAAGGATCGCAAGTTCGACAAAGCCGGCGAAGGGTCCAGCAACGGCAACGCCGGCAACGGATCCGAGAAGGATTTCCGTAGCATGAGCCCCGCCGAAAGGGAGCGGGAGCGCCGTCGTCAGCGTCGCGAGCGCAAGGCCGCCCGTGAGCAGCAGGGTCCCAAGGTCAACATGGAGGAGCTGCAGGCTCTGAAGGTGGCCGAGCTTCGCGCCCGTGCGACGGAACTGCAAATCGACCACGCCGGCCTTAAGAAGGCCGAGCTGGTGGAGGTTGTGTACAAGGCCGCTCTGAAGGCGGAAGGCTATGTGGACGTGGAAGGCGTGCTTGACCTACTGCCCGAAGGCTACGGGTTCCTGCGCACCAAAGGCTATCTGCCTAGCCCCGGGGACGCGTACGTGGGTGCCGCCCTTATTCGCAAGAATGGTCTGCGCAAGGGCGATTACGTGGTGGGCCAGACCCGCCCCGGCCGGGACAACGACAAATTCCCCGCGCTGCAGTCCATTCGCAGCGTCAACGGGGGCCCTCTTGAGGAGCTTTCTGCCAGGCCCAAGTTCGCGGACCTGACCCCCATTTTCCCCGATGAGCCCCTGATCATGGAGCACGGTCGCACCACCATCACCGCTCGCGTGATTGACCTGGTATCTCCTATTGGCAAGGGCCAGCGCGGCCTTATTGTGTCGCCTCCTAAGGCTGGCAAGACCACGGTGCTTAAGGATATTGCCGCGGCAATCACCGCCAACAACCCTGAGGTGCACCTCATGTGCCTGCTGGTTGACGAGCGTCCCGAAGAGGTTACGGATATGCAACGCTCCATCAGGGGCGAAGTGATCGCATCCACCTTTGACATGCCCACCGAGGATCACATCACCGTGTCCGAGTTGGTCATCGAGCGTGCAAAGCGCTTGGTGGAGATGGGTAAGGACGTGGTGATTCTTCTTGACAGCCTCACCCGTCTGGCCCGTGCCTACAACCTTGCCCAGCCCGCCTCCGGCCGCATCCTCTCCGGTGGCGTGGACTCTACGGCCCTCTATCCGCCCAAGAAGTTCCTGGGTGCCGCCCGCAACATAGAAGGCGGCGGCAGCTTGACCATCCTGGCTTCTGCCCTGGTGGAAACCGGCTCCAAGATGGACGAGGTCATCTTCGAGGAGTTTAAGGGCACTGGCAATATGGAGCTGAAGCTGGACCGCTACCTAGCCGACAGGCGTATCTTCCCCGCTATCGACCCCATCGCTTCCGGTACCCGCAAGGAGGACCTGCTGCTCAACCCCCAGGAGGCCCCGCTGATCTGGGCGGTTCGCCGTATCCTTGCCAACGCCAACGGTACGGACCGGGCCATGGATATGCTAATCAAGTCCCTCAAGCAGACCAACAACAACCAGGAGTTCTTGCTGCGCACCGCCAAGAAGGCTCAGGCCTCCGGCGGCAGTCGGGACAACGTGGAGCTGTAGACCTTCAGGTCGGAGGCCGTGTTGTTCAGGCGTATCGACGGACATACCAGTTGGATCGTGACCATTTTTACCCTGGTGGTGTTGGCCTCGGCTCTGGGCAACCTGTCTCAGACCGGGGTCAATGCCATGCTTGTGTCCATCTGCGCGGACTTTGGCATTACCGAGGCCCTCGGTCAGTGGCTCACCACCTCCTATATGCTGGTCATCGGCATCGCCGTGCCCCTGTGTTCCTGGATGATGGGCCGATTCAACCTGAAGAGCTTGGCCATGGCCTGTTTTGGCGGATTCTCCCTAGGGGCGCTGGTTTCAGCCTGTGCCCCTAGTTTCGCCCTTCTGCTGGCAGGACGGCTGCTTCAGGCCGTCACCGCTGGCATCCTTCTGCCCCTGCAGACCAACATCATCATGAGCCGCTTTCCCGAAGGCCGCAAGGCCACCGCCATGGGGATATCCGGCATCGCTATGGGCTTTGCTCCTAACATCGGCCCCACTATTGGCGGCGCCATGGCCGATGCTTTAGGCTGGCGAAGCTTCTTTATCTTCCTCGTGGCCGCCGACCTGGCCATCCTGCTTTTCTGCTGGCTTTTTGTGGCGAAGCGTCCAGACCGCTCCTTCCCTGTGGCCATGGACGGAGTTTCTCTGATCCTTGCGGCATTGGGATTTGGTGGTGTGCTTATGGGCGCGTCAAATGCCTCGTCTGCAGGATTTGTCAGCCTTGCGGTATGGGTGCCTGCGGTAGTGGGCGCCATCTGCATTGGGCTGTTCGTCATGCGACAGAAAAAGCTTGAGAACCCTCTGGTGGGCATGGGTATTTTCTCCAACAGGACCTTCGTGTACGGGTTTGTGGCCCTATGCCTGCTCTACGCGTCGTTCATGAGCGTGACCCTGATTATCCCGCTGTACGTGCAAAATCTCTGTGGGGGCAGCGCCACCCAGGCCGGCATGGTGCTGTTGCCTGCCACTATTGTGGCGCTGGTGGCAAATCCTGCGGCGGGGATTATGGCTGATAAGGTGGGAATCCGTCCCGTGGTCCTGTTCTGCGGGTTGTTCTTGACCGTAGGCGCCCTGTTGGCCGCCACCTGCAACGAAACCACCCCGATCTGGTTGGCGGCCCTTTACCAGGCCATTCGGGGCGTGGGGATCTCCGGGCTGATTGGACCTTTGACCGCCTGGAGCCTAGGTGAGCTAGAGGGTAGGCAGATTGCAGACGGCAGTGCTTTTGGCATCATGTCTCGGCAGGCCTGCGCATCCATAGGCACCGCCCTTATGGTTACCTGCGCCACCGGCGCCGCCGGGTTTAGCGGTGCCTGGGCCTTCCATGCGGCGTTTGGGCTGTCATTTCTGTTTGCCTTGGCCCTGCTCATCCTTGTCATGGCGAAGTGTGCACGCTAGGGGATGTGTTGGGTATTCAAACGCCGATTCACTCCGTCCAAGTCCATTGGGATGGGTCGACGGAGGTATGCCACTCGCAGGAATCAGGGGTGGCGTGAGAACCGGCTTTGACTTCGACGTACTACACCGCCGGTGACGGGTAATTCGCGAGTACGTTTCCGTCAAAAAAGCGACCCTGCAGTAATGCGGGGTCGCTTTTGTTTTTTACAAAGCACCCAGAGGGCTGATTGTGGCGAAGCGTCCAGGCTGGCTACGCTCGGGCGACTCCGCTATCTCGGGCCGATTGGGCCACGGCTGCGGCCACGGTGGGGGCAACCCGGGGGTCAAAGGCGCCAGGGATGATGTTAGT
>JAQXQN010000125.1 GCA_029101185.1 Eggerthellales bacterium
GCCTTTGATGCCTCCATCCGCGGCATAAAGTTGGCCCAGGCCGCAGGGGTGGAGGTCCAGGTAAACACCACCATCACCAAACTCAATCACAACCTGGTGGACCAAATGCACGACCTCGCCCAGGATTTGGGCGCCGTTGCCTTTCACCCCTTCTTGCTAGTTCCTACCGGCCGAGGTGAAGACCTGGTTCACGTGGAGCTTTCTCCTGAGGAGTACGAGGAGGTCCTGCTGTGGGCCTATGGTTGCCAGAAGACTTCCCCCATGCACTTCAAGCCTACGGACGCGCCCCAGTACTATCGCATTATTCGGCAGCAATGCGCCTTGGAGGGGCGTCAGGTCACGCCCCAGACCTATGGCATGGAAGCCATGACCCGGGGTTGTCTGGGCGGCATCACCTTCTGCTTCATCAGCCATGTGGGAGACATTCAGCCCTGCGGGTACTTTGACATGCAGCTGGGCAACGTGAAGGAGCGCCCCTTCAGTCAAATCTGGACCGAATCCCCGGTCTTTGACGACCTGCGCCATTATGACCGGTTGAAGGGCAAGTGTGGTGCCTGCGAGTTCAAGGAGTACTGTGGTGGGTGTCGCGCCCGAGCCTTAGCTGCCACTGGCGACTATATGGCCGAAGAGCCTTACTGCGCGTACGTCCCCGAGGTCCTGCGATGAGCCAGGAAAGCCAGCAGCCCAGTAAACCCCAACAGCCCAGCGAACCCCAGCAGCCCAACGAACCCCAGCAGCCCACCAAGCCCCAGCAGTCCGTCGAGCTTCAGCAGCAGATGCTGGATATGATTCAGTCGGGATTTCCTCTGGTGGAACGTCCGTATGAGGCCCTTGGTAAGGTCTTGGGCCTCTCTGAGCACGACGCGTTCATTACGGTGCGCACCCTCAAAGAGCGTGCCTTGATTCGTCGCGTGGGCGCGTCGTTTAATTCTGCCAAGTTGGGCTATGCGTCCACCCTGTGCGCCTTCGCCCTGGAGCCTGAGCGCGTTGATCAGGTGGCTCAGCTGGTTAACGCCAGCCCATACGTCACCCATAACTACGAGCGCACCCATGACTACAACATGTGGTTCACCATTGTGGGTCATGGCGAAGCGCACCGTGACGCCATTTTTGAGGACCTGAAGACTCGCGCTGGCGTGCAGCGTGGCTTGAATCTCCCAGCCACGGATTTGTTTAAGATCAAAGTGGATTTCTCCGCTGCCAACACTCCTTGTGTGGCCGACGTTGTCGCTCCCAGCGGCCCGCCCTTCAGCGGCACATCTCCCTTTGACGTGGAGCTGGTCCGTTGGGCTCAAGGCGACATACTGGATTGCGGCATGCGTCCCTTTGACGAAGCGGCCCAGGTCATTTCGTTATCCATTGGCCGTGACGTGAATGCTTCTGACGTGCTGAGCCGCCTTGTTCAGTTTAAGACTCAGGGAACTATCAGGCGTTTTGGCGCTATGGTACGCCATCGGAAGATGGGCTACGCGTGTAACGGTATGACTGTTTGGGACATACCTGACGAACATGTCCAGGCTGCAGGTGCGTGTTTGGCCAAGTTTCCTCAGGTCAGCCACTGCTATGCACGACCTTCCATGGCGGATTGGGCCTTCAACATGTACGGCATGGTTCACGCCCGCACTCAAGAGGAGCTGGAACGGTCCGTGGGGGCTATGGCTGATGCACTGCGCAATGCCATCGGGTTGGACATTCCGCACCAGGTGCTGGTGTCCACTCGCGAATTGAAAAAAACCTCCATGACCTATTTCGGAAGGTGAGTAGATATGAATCATGACACTTCTAAAACCCTATTTGACCAGGCAAGACAGTTGATGCCCGGAGGGGTGAACTCGCCGGTGCGAGCCTTTTCCAGCGTTGGCGAGACCCCGGTGTTCTACGAGAGGGCCCAAGGAAGCCGGGTGTGGGACGCCGATGGCAATGAGTACGTGGATTTCATCGGGTCCTGGGGCCCTATGCTTCTTGGTCACGGGCTGCCCTCCATCCGTCAGGCCGTGACGGATCAGATGGCAAAGGGCGTCTCTTTTGGTGCCCCCTGTCGCAACGAAATCATCCTGGCGGAGAAGATCTGTACCCTGGTAGAGGGGGCCGAGCGGGTGCGCATGGTCTCTTCAGGCACGGAGGCCACCATGTCCGCCATTCGTCTGGCCAGGGGTTATACCGGCCGGGAGAAGTTCATCAAGTTCGAGGGAAACTATCACGGCCACAGCGACTCTCTGCTGGTCAGCGCCGGATCAGGGGTGGCAACGTTCTCCGTGCCAGGGACTCCCGGGGTCACCTCGGGCACCGCGGCCGACACCTTGGTGGCTCGCTACAACGACGCAGCCTCTGTGGAGGCCCTTATGGAGGCCAATCCGGGCCAGGTGGCGGCGGTGATCGTGGAGCCTGTTGCTGGCAATATGGGTGTGGTGCCCCCAGAGCCTGGGTTCCTTGAGGGACTGCGGGCCGCCTGTGACGCTCACGGCGCTCTCCTTATTTTCGATGAGGTCATCACCGGTTTTCGGGTGGCATTAGGCGGTGCTTCGGCACGTTTCGGCGTGAAAGCGGACCTGTACACTTTTGGCAAGATTATCGGTGGCGGGTTCCCCGTGGGCTGCATTGCTGGGTCGGGGGAGATTATGGACTACTTCTCGCCAGTGGGGCCGGTGTATCAGGCGGGCACCCTTTCTGGCAACCCTGTGGCTATGGCGGCAGGTGCAGCAATGCTTGACGAACTGTGCAAACCCGGCGTCTATCAGGATCTGGAGGAGAAAGGCCAGCTCATGGCCCAGGTGCTGCAAGACGCAGTAGCCGAATCTGGAGCGCCGTGTACGGTGAATTCTTTGGGCACTCTGTCCACCCTGTTCTTCACCACCCAGCGGGTCTGCAGTTGGGATCAGGCCAAGGGGTGTGACACCGAAGCTTTTGCCCGGTACTTCTCTTGCATGCTTGAGGAGGGGTACCTGATAGCCCCTAGTCAATTTGAGGCAATTTTCGTATCTGCCGCTCATTCGTACGAAGATATTCGCAACTTTGGCGCTGCGGTGTCTCGAAGCCTATCTCGCGTGTTTTCATAGACGTGCTGCATTTCGCGCTGCGTCATGCGTCACCTGTCCCCATCGTCTAGCGGCCAAGGACGCCGGCCTCTCAAGCCGGAAACGGAGATTCGAATCCTCCTGGGGGCACCATTGCCCAAAGTGCTCTGCACGAGATCGCAAAGAGAGGTACGTTGCGCATCCAGTCCTGCTCGCGGTAGCCGGACAGGCTGAACCGCACGGCGTTCACCTCGGGATGGGCGTCTTTGAAGGCACGCAGGCTCTTGGCCCGGAGGTTCTCTTCGGCTTTCACCTCCATGGCGAACACGTCGCCGCCGTCCTGGACCAGGAAGTCAATCTCGCCCGTCGAGTTCTCGGCCGACCAGTAGTGGGGCGAGAGGCCGCATTCCGAGATGAGCTGCTGGCAGACGTACTGCTCGGTAAGCGCGCCCTTGAACTCCGTGAAGACCTTGTTTCCGTCGATGACATCCCTCGGCTTCAGGTCGCTCATGGCGCCGAGGAGCCCCACGTCCACCATGAAAACCTTGAAGGCGTTCATCTCGCAATAGCTTGACAGCGGCACGTGCGGCTTGCTTACGCGGCGCACCTTGTGAATCAGGCCGGCTTGCTGAAGCCACGCGAGGCTCTCCTCGAAGTCGGCCGCGCGGGCGCCCTTGCG
>JAQXQN010000126.1 GCA_029101185.1 Eggerthellales bacterium
GCCTTGTGCCGTGGTGGTGGGTTGCGGGTTTGATGATTCCGAAGACTCTGCCGCTCGGACCCTCGAGGTACTCAAGCTATCGGAGGCTCCGGTAGTGGTTGATGGAGGCGGGCTTGCCGCGTTGGGGCTGCCTGAGGCGAAGGACGTGATGGATGCCCGGGCGGCTCGGGGGCTGGCGACGGTGATCACCCCTCATGAAGGGGAAGCGGCCAGGCTGGTTGAGGCTTTGCGCAGGCGCGAGAACGTCGAGGGGCGCGAGGACGCCGAGGGCATTGCCGAGGGGCGCGAGGACGCCGAGAGGCGCGAGAGGCTTGACCAGCAGGCTTCGGCGGAGTATCTGGCCCGGGCGCTTCATGCGGTGGTGGTGCTGAAGGGGCCGCGGACTTTTGTCGCTTGGGAGGGTGTGGAAACACCCTTTGACATCGTGGAGGACATGCCCGATGACGTTGAGTCCTATTGCGGCCAGGAGCCCGAGAGTCCGGTGGTGACCTCGCTGTTCTACAACGGAAAGCCTTCGTTGGCAAAGGCTGGCACTGGAGACATTCTTGCCGGATGCGTGGGAGCGCTGCTCAGCTGTGGGCTTCATGCCCCGAAGGCCTGCGAAGCCGCGGTGTTTCTCCATGCCTGCGCGGCCAACTACGCCGCCTATCAGGTGGGGGAGTACTGCGTGACCGCAGAAGACGTGCTGGATAATTTGGGCAAGGCGTTTCAAGCGGTTGACAAATTCGAGTCTGCCTCGGCCTACTGTGGGCGGTGGCCTACAATTCAGGTTGACGAAGAGGACCAGGCAGGCGTGGAAAACGCCCTGGGATCCTTGTACGAGTAGGCGGTTGACCTGGGGTTCTCCTGCGGGTGGCGCCGCGTACACTTTGCCATGGCATCGCGCCTTTCGCCTGCGGGTAGTGCCGCGCCTTTCGCTTGCGGGTGGGTCCGTACGCTTCGTCATGAGGCTCCGAGAGAAAGGGGACGCTATGCAACCTCCCATCAACGTTCGTGTGGTGTCTTCGAGAACGGAAGGTCGGATTGACCCGGAGCCTGTCCGCAGCACCAATTGGACGATGCTGCTGGCGGGCTTTGCCCTGGCGTGTCTGGGGCTGGTGTGCATCCTGGCGCCTGGCGGCACCCTGCTTGGCATTTCCACCCTGACTGGAGTGGGTATTATGCTGGGCTCTTTGCTGAGCATCCTGAGCTGCTATCGGGCGAACAAATACCTGCCCGCGGGTTTTGCCAGATCATACGTGATGCCGTCGATCATGCTAGTGATGGGCCTTATGCTGGTGATGTCTCCCATTATCGGGGTGCGGATCTTTAGCGTGATGGCGGGCGTGGCCGTCATCGGGTTTGGCGTGTTCAGGATTGCTTCGGCCTCATTTTTTGCCCTGTTCAGCCTCATTCCGGCGGCCGGCTCGTGGTTGGGCGGCCTGATTGCTATTGTCCTTGGGGTGCTGATGTTCATCTGGCCCCAGTACATGGCCATCATTCTGGGGGTGTTCGTGCTTCTCTTTGGCGTGGACACTTTCATCTCGGGGCTGCCCCTGAAGCGGTAATCCTGGTATTTGGCGAAGCGTCCGGTTGCTGAGAGTGTTACCATTGCCCCATGTGTTTCAATAGCGGCAGTGGTGTGCTCAGGGCGCTTCGCCTGGATGCGCACCATGCCCACAGGCCAGGATGTGGAGCGTATCGTGGATTCCAAGTATTCCCCCAAGCGTCTTGCCGGTTTTATCATCCCTTCCGTCATCGGCGTGGTGCTGTTCATGATTCCGGTGAAGGTTGATGGGGGCTGGACGATTCTCGTCAAGATTATTGCCGATGTGATTGGCGGGTTGCTTGGTGGTGCATTGCCTCTTATCTGCTGCATTGTGGTAACGGTGTCTGCCATCCTTGGCCTGGTGTCTTTGAACAAGCAGTCTTTCCTGCGCACGTATCCCCTGATAGATGAGACGTTTTCCACCACTCCCATCTGGGCGGCCATCAGGCTTTTGGGCGCTATCTTCATCTGGTTGGCCTATTTTGGAGTGTGCGCCGACGACGGCAGCGTCGTGGGCATGTTCTCTTCGGCAGATGCGGGTGGGTTTGTGCTCAACGACCTGCTGACTGTTCTGGTGGTAATTTTTGCGCTGGCGGGCCTGCTGCTGCCCTTGCTGCTTGACTTTGGCCTGCTGGAGTTTATTGGAGCGCTGTTCACTAAGCTGATGCGTCCCCTGTTTAAGATTCCCGGGCGCAGCGCGGTGGACTGTATCACCTCCTGGGTGGGGGATGGCACCCTTGGCGTCATGCTTACCTGCAACCAGTACGAGCGGGGTTACTATTCCGCCCGTGAGGCCTCCGTTATTTCCACCACGTTCTCCGCGGTGTCAATTACCTTTAGTATTGTGGTGCTGGCCCAGGTGGACCTGATGGAGTACTTTGGCCTGTATTACGCCTGCATCTGCCTGATTGGCGTGGTCTGTGCCATTATTCTGCCTCGGATCCCACCTTTGAGCCTCAAGCAGGACACCTACCTGGTGGAGGGCGCCGCCATGCCCGAGACGGTTCCCGAGGGATATCGCAATTCTGCGGACTTTGGCGTGGCCCTGGCCCTGCAGCGGGTTGACGAGTACAAGGGCATCTCCCAGTTCCTGAGGAATGGCCTGAAGAACGCCTGCGGCATGTGGTTTGGCGTGCTTCCCGTGGTTATGTGCATCGGCACCATAGCTTTGGTGCTGGCAAACAATACCGATATCTTCGCGATTCTGGGCGCCCCCTTTGTGCCGTTGCTGGAGCTTCTTCAGGTGCCGGAGGCCGCTGCGGTGTCTCAGACCATGATCGTGGGCTTTACCGACATGTTCACCCCGTCCATTATCGCCGCCGCCTCTGTGGCAAGCCCCATGTCCCGGTTCATCGTGGCGGTGGTGTCCGTGACCCAGCTGATTTATCTCTCCGAGGTGGGCGGCCTGATTCTGGGCTCAAAGATTCCGGTAAACATCTTGGAGCTGTTTGTGCTGTTCCTGGAGCGCACTATCATCAGCCTGCTGATTGTGGCGCCTTTGGCTCATCTGTTCTTCTAGAGGTCCAGCAGCTAGTTTGCCCTTATTTGTCTATTCGGCGGGGCTTGCTCAACGGGGTTTATCCATGTGCTCTGACTAATAGGTAATAGGCTGAATAATCCCTCAGTGAAAAAACCAGACATATGACTGGTTTTTGACCTGGGCTTTTGCAAATGGCGAAATGTCCCAGACCGTGGGCGCTTGCCCGGACCCGTTGGCGTCTGCCCGGCCCCGTAGGAGGCTGCCTCCCTCGTGGACGTTTTCGACGATTGGGAGTCCAAACGGGGTGGTCGTGGACAAAATCGACGATTGGGAGTGCGAATCTGGCCCCCGGATGGACGTTTCGAACGATTGGGAGATAAAAACGGACGTTTCGAACGATTGGGAGACAGAAAACGTCGCCCAATCGTGCAAAACGTCCACGAGGCCCCCCTAAAGACACCCAATCGTGCAAAACGTCCACGCCCGAAGCCTGGGCCATCGCCAGATGCGAGGTTAGAACGGCCCCTGGTCAGAACGGCCAGTCTGGCAAAAAACAGAGAAATGTCTAGTTCTGCCAGAGTGCAACCAGTGGTCAAAAACGACGATTGTGTGGCTTGGTTTACAGCAAGTGCACCGATCAAGACATAAGGACCTGCGGTTGACTTTGGCGGCTTGAATTGGCGCCCTGCTTCTGTCTGTGGCCTGATTCTGTGTCGTTGGACGGGGTGCCTCACGGGAAAGAAATCAGTCGTGTATCATTTTCCGAGCAGGCTGCCAGCTGCCAGAAGCAGCATATTTCCTGATTCGGCCAAAGCCGTTGACGGCAGCATGTCGGAGACGGTGCTGAGCCGCCAACGGCCGCAAGAGCCGTCATCGCCAACTATCGCAAGCCAGCAAGTCAGTAGCAGATACGCAGGAGGATTTCATGAACAACCAGGTGTCTCTGTTTGACGTTCAGGAGCGCATCGAGCAACTTCGCCGAGAAATCGAGCACCACACGTACCTGTATTAC
>JAQXQN010000127.1 GCA_029101185.1 Eggerthellales bacterium
GGTTGAGCTTTCGGACGAGTATGGCCCAGTGCTGTTCTGGCCGCTGCCGTTTTTGCGTCCGTCGGAGGTGCGGGGTCTCGCAGGGTATGAGGAAGCCGAGATTGGAACGGACTACACTGCCATGATGCGGGAGGTCATTGCTCGCTGCCAGTTGGATACGGGGTTGCGCAATGTTGCCCTTGCCCACCAGTTTGTGACCGCAGGGTCCCAGGGGCCCCAGCTCGGCGGGTCGGAGATGTCAATCAACGTGGGCACTCTTGACAATATCAATTCCCAAGTCTTTGACCCCTTTGATTACGTTGCGCTTGGTCATATTCATCGTCCCCAACGTGTTGGCAGGGATGAGGTCAGGTATGCAGGATCACCCCTGTGCTACCATCGGTCGGAGATGGCGTACGAAAAGACCGTGCCCGTGGTGGAGCTTGGCGAAAAGGGCCAGGTCACCATTGACCTTGTGCCCGTGGCTCCTTTGCATGCCATGAGAGAGGTGCGAGGCACCCTCTCTCAGGTCCTTGACCAAGAGGCACTTGCCGTCCTTGCCCCTGAGCAGTTCGAAGACTATCTGTTTGTCACCCTGACCAATGAGGATCCCGTGGTCAACGCCCTCGCGGATCTGCGCAGGACGTTTCCCAACACCATGGCGGTTGCCTACGACAACTCGAGGACTCGGGCCTCGGGTGCTATGGTGAGCCAGGAGGATGTGCAGCAGGCGGTGTCGGATCCCTTCGCCTTGTTTGAACAGCTCTTTGAGGCCCAAAACGGCCGACCCATGGATGAGTTTGAATTATCAGAGGCCAAGTCCCTGTTTGATAGCATCGTGAAGGGAGCTTAAGCCATGCGCCCCATGAAACTGACCATGAGCGCCTTTTGTGCCTATGCAGATGAGACCGTGGTTGATTTCACCACCCTTGGAGCGGAGGGTTTGTACCTGATTACGGGAGATACAGGCGCGGGAAAGACCACTATTTTTGATGCCATCTCCTTTGCACTTTATGGGGATCCATCTGGAGATATGCGCAAGTCAAGCATGTTGCGCTCCCAGTACGCGGATCCTTGCGTGCGGACTTTCGTGGAGCTGGAATTTGAGTGCGCTGGCAAGGTGTACACGGTGTATCGGGAGCCCACGTACCCTGTGGAGGGCCGGAAGACTCTTCGAGGAGGAGAGGTGTGTCTGACCAGGCCCGATGGCACAACTGTGTCAAAGGTCAGGGATGTGAATGTGGCCATTGAGGAAATCCTCCATATCGATAAGGCCCAGTTTGCCCAGATTGTCATGATTGCCCAGGGGGATTTCCGTAAGCTGCTTACGGCGGGTACAAAGGATCGTTCGGAAATCCTCCGGAAGATTTTCGACACCCGTTCCATCATGTCCTTTCAAAACCAGTTGAAGGAGCGGGCCCGCGCGGCATACGGCAAAGCCGAGGACCTGCGAAAGGCAGCCCAGGTCAATGTGGGGAAAATTCAGGAGCCGCAAGGCATGGAGGGGCGCATACCCCTTGAGGTCTTGGGAGTGAGGGATTTTGAGGTCGCCCTTGAGGGGCTGTCGGAGTTTCTTGAAACGGACCAGGCTAGGCTTGAGGAGGCTCAATCCGACTATCAGCTCAAGGATGCCCAAGTCAGACAACTTGAGGTAAAGGAGCAGGCTCTTGTCCAGGTGGAGCGGTTTCGGGTTGCCGCAGAGGATGCCCAGAAGGCCTGCCGGAACGCGCAGGCATCTCGGGAGCCACTGCACGCTTTGGTCAAGCAGGCGGATGAGCAAAAGCCCGAACGGGACCGACGCAGGGCGGCCATTGCTATTGACGAGTCCGTGCTGCCAAAATACGACGAGCTTGACAAAAGCGTTCGGGCCCGCAATGTAGCAGCCAATGCTCAGGCACAGGCACAGGCGGGGTTCCAGAAGGCGGTAGATGCCAGGGATGCGGCCGCCCTTGACCTCAAGGCCGCAGAAGCTCAGGTGCTTCAGGATGAGGGGCTTCCTGTGCAGGTTGCGGAAAAGAGGACCGCTGTTCAGAAGGCCAAGGACGTACTGGACGCGGCCCAAGGGCGTCTGAATCAGATTCGTGAGTGGAAACAGGCCTTAGCCCAGGCGGAATCACTGCAATCCCAGTATGTGCAGGTCCAGGGCACTCATGCTGAAGTACGTGCCCAGATTGAGGAGTGCGTCTGCCAGCGCAATGATGTGGAGAAGCGTCTGTCTGTCCTTGAAGGGGCGCCGGTCCGTTTGTCGGAGCTTAAGGCTGATAAGGCGTTGAAGGTGACGGATCTGAGGCTCATTCAAGAGCAGAAGGCTGCTCTTGAGGCGGCGGCACATGAACAGGACGAAAAGGCCAAGGCATATGCGACGGCTCAGCGTGCCTTTGCCGCCGCCCAAAGTGTGTATGCGGCGGCGTCTCAGGAATATGACCAGGCCCTGAGTGCATTCATGGGTAACCAGGCGGGCATTATGGCATCCCAGCTTGAGGAGGGGGTTCCTTGTCCGGTCTGCGGATCAACCCACCATCCGGCGCCTGCGCCCAGCATCGCCCAGGCGTATTCCCAGGAGCAGGTGGAACTGCTCAAGCAGAACCGGGATGCTAAGGAGGCTCGGTTCTCAGATGCGGGGGGCAGGGCGCAGGCAGCTCGGGCTGCCCTTGAGCATGCGCGGAACCACAACGGGCAGCTTGAGGCTCAGTATGGGGACCAGGCCAGCCTTGCACAACGGGGCAGAAAGCTTGATGAGGCCATCTCCCAATTGGAAAAGGACTGCGCCGCAGCCCAGAAGGATTGCGATACCCGAAAGAAGCTCATTGCCCAGCAGGAGCGCCTTGACCGAGAGCGGCAGGAAAAGGAGGAGTTGCTGGCTTCTGTTGCCGATCAGGTTCAGCAGGTCAGTCAGGCGGTGGCGTATGCTCAGGCTGTGGCCGAAGAAAAGGGAGGCGCTTTGGAGGTCTCGGATGAGGACGAGGCAATCCGCCAATTGCGTCACGCCCAATCACAGGTTCAGGCTTCAAATTTGGAACTTGATGCGCTCCAAGAGCGGCTGAATAGGTATGAGCAGGTAAAGGCGGGGATTCCTGCAAAAAGGGATGCACTGGCCAGCCTTGAGGCTCAGGTTGCGGCACGTCAAGAGGAATGGACCCAGGCGCAACGCAGCCATTCGGTTGCTTGTTCTCGAGTGGATGCTCTATCAGCAGAGCTGAGCCATGATTCAAAGGCACAGGCCCGAGCCGCGTTGGACAAGGCAAGGGCAGAGCTTGGGGAGATGGAGCGCTTTGCTCAGGATGCCCAGGCTGCCTTTGACAAGAATGAGAAGGCCATCCAGGTGCTGCAGGGGGAGGCGTCGGCAATTCGCCAGCAGTACGAGATTGCACGGGAGAAGGACCCAGAGGCTCAAGAGGATGTCCAAGCCCAGAAGCGTGCAGCTCTTGATGCCCGGGCTGTGATCGATCAGCTTCGCCAGGAGTTGAAGACCCGCATTGATTCTAACGTTGCCACCTTCAAGGAGCTGGACCGGTTGAAAGACGCCTATACGGAGGCGGGAGGCGCCTACGACCGGGCAAAACGCTTGTCGGATACCGCCAATGGAGAGATTTCTGGAAAGAGCCGCTTGTCCTTGGAGACCTACGTGCAGAGCCTCTACTTTGATAAGGTGCTTGCGGCGGCCAACTTGCGTCTGAATGTGCTGAGCAATGGTCAGTACGAGTTACGCCGGGCGGATGCGGCCGAAAAGAGCGGTGCTGGTCAGGCGGGTCTTGAGATCAACGTGTTTGATGCAGCAACCGGCAAAGAGCGGGAGGTTAAGTCCATCTCTGGAGGAGAGCAGTTCAAGGCGGCCCTTGCCCTTGCATTAGGCTTGTCTGATGTGGTGCAGATGACTTCGGGCGGAATTGTCCTGGACACCATGTTTATTGACGAGGGTTTTGGCTCCCTTGACCAGGCGTCTTTGCAAAACGCAATTCGGACTCTGACCCAGTTCAATGGCAACGGCAAGCAGATTGGCATCATCAGCCATGTTGATGAGCTGAAAAGCTCCATTGACGCCCAAATCCGGGTGACCAAAGACGAGCGGGGCAGTCATCTGCAGGTGATCGCGTAAAGCTGCGAGGTGACCTCGCGTTTCCTTGAAGGCCTCCGTGGGCTGGCCAATTGCGGCTGGTCCTACAAGGCGATGGTGCCTTCCAGGTCAATGGGGTGCTCAGAAGCCAGGATAAGGTTGTTGCAGGAGCCGGCGAAGTCATCGTCAGGGCACGGATAGAGGTATACGTGGGCAAACGCCTTCCGCAACGCCTGGGCAAAGGGCGCCGCTTCCTCTTTGTTCTGGGCGATGGCATTAATCAGGTAGATGCCGCCTTCACGCAAGGCACGCTTCGCCTCAATCAGGGTGGCGTGGGAGAGGAGAGATGCGGTGGGGTCTACTCCGTCAAAGGAGTCGTTGATTATCACGTCGTAGATGCTGCCGGGAGACTGGGCCAAGTATTCAGCCCCGTCCTGAACGAATATCCCC
This sequence comes from Eggerthellales bacterium, assembly GCA_029101185.1. Classification (GTDB taxonomy): domain Bacteria; phylum Actinomycetota; class Coriobacteriia; order Coriobacteriales; family Eggerthellaceae; genus Slackia. Next base: position 4,484 of record JAQXQN010000127.1, read on the forward strand.
AGCCGCGTATTGCCGGCCTGGTCCGTACCGTATTTTCGGATGGCATCGTCAAGAAAGAAGTGCTCTCGAGCAATCCCTACGATTGCCGGGTCTATCTCCACTACATCAATGTTTACTTGGGGCTTTGAAGCCAGGAGATGCTTGGGGTAGGAAAACGCTCCGCCGCCGATTACGAGCATCCTGTCTATGGGTCTATCAGTGAGAAACACGCAATCAAGGGCTCGGTAGTAGGCAAAAACTGGTTCGTATGCCTGTGCTCCCAGGTACGTGGCAGATTGGAAGCCGCCGGCCACATAGAGCACCCGAACGGGGGTCCCGTCTTCGGTTTGGAGGATGAACACCTCCGCAGGTCCGAACATGGTGGGGTAGACGTACTCTTCGCAAAGGGAGTCTGTGGGTTGGAGTTGTGAATCTGAGGCGGCCATGGGCGTCCTTCGCGATATGGGTGGTGGTGCACATAAGAATATCCCAGGTGTCCGCGAACTGGGACACTGGAAATGTGGAAAACGGTCAGAATGCAGCCTATCAGTGTGGAAAGAATAGACGAGAGACGGGAGGATTGCCATGGCTGCGCATTCTCGGGTTGGTACGGAGCATGCGGATAGCGTTGCTGTGCCCCGTTACGGAGAGAATGACTTTTTCCGGATGGGTGCCGCGGTTGCAGTTGGGGAATTGCTTGATGAAGGGTCCATTGCCCCGTCGGGGGACTGCACGCCTGATCAGGTTGCTCGAGACTATCTTTCCAGCTACGGCGTATGCAGCCGTGAGGATGTGGACTACTTGGGGATTCGGGGCGTGTGCAGGCAGTCTCTTGATCGGCTATTTGACACACCAGTGGCTCAGGTTGGGGTGTATTGCTAGATTGGAAGCGCGCTATTTGGTGCTGTGGTAGGAAACCTTGGCCGAAAACTCTCGGTTTAGGGGGCAGAAGTAGGTCTGTTTGGTGCACCATAAACGGTCCATTCGCCGTGTGAATTATCGCAAGCCTTGTGCCATGTTGGGACTTGCGGGTAATCGTGTCTGTACTGCCTTATAGTGATGGATGACGTGGGTGGAAGGAAGCCGTATGCCCAGGGAGAATCAGAAAATCAGGTTGCTGACCCTAGCGAGGCTCTTTTTTGAGGAGACCGACGAAATCCACGGGCTTACCCTCCCCCAGATTCAGGGGAAGCTGCTTGATTTGGGCGTTGATGTGGAGCGTAAGGCGCTGTACCGTGACATTGCCGCGCTGCAGGAATTTGGCTACGACGTGCGCAAGTACCAGCGGTCTCCTGTGGAATACGGTCTTGCTACTCGGCGTTTTTCTCGAGCAGAGTTGCTCATGATGGTTGATGCGGTGCAAAGTTCAAGGTTCTTGACAAAAACTAAGTCCGAGGACCTGGTCCGATCCATCAAGACTCTTGGGTCAAAGCACCAGGCAAAGGACTTGACCAGGCGGCTGTATGTAGAGGGCCGCATCAAGATGCAAAACGAGTCCGTGTTTAACAACATAGACACCATTCAGGCGGCGCTGTCTGCACGGCGAAAAATACGCTTCCAATACTTCAAATACAACGCCGCAAAGGAGCAAAAGATTCAGCACAACGGGGATTTCTACGTGGAGACTCCGGTGCATCTGGTGTTTAGCGACGGCTGCTATTACCTGGTGGTCTTCAATGACAAGCATCAAGGGTTTGCCCATTATCGGGTGGATAGGATGATTAACCTTTCTGTGTCTGAAGAGCGAGCAACTCGTAATGAGAAGATTGCGGGGTTTGACGCCTCTGAGTACCAGACCAGGGCCTTCGGGATGTATGGGGGGTCTCCTGTTGGAGTGACCCTGCTCGTGGAGGATGAGGCGATGGGGCCGGTGATTGACAGGTTTGGTACGGACGTGACCACCCATGTCTTGCCTGACGGCAGGGCTCGGGTTCATGCCATGATTCTTGAGAGCCCAACCTTCTACGGGTGGCTTGCCCAGTTTGGCAAGGCGGTGGAGATCGAAGGGCCCAGAATGGTCAGGCAGCGCTATGTGGAGTACATCCGGGGGCTTTTGGATATGTACGAATAGGAATCCTGAGTCCTGGACATGCGCAAATCTGCGCAGTATTTCTCAAACGGGGGTCATTTTTGCCATTTGTGGGTCTTCCCGAAACAACTAAAAAAATGTAGGGGTACACTACAGCCCACTTGTCGTCTATAAGTAACCTAGACGAAACGTACAAACTTCGAGTACACATATTGAGAGGTGACACGCCATGGGTAATCAGCATGAGATCCTGCATGCTCCCCACCAGGAGCTGGAGGCAATTCAGCTGGAAGGTCTCAAGAAGACCGTCGTGAACGTTTACGAGAAGATTCCTTTTTATAAGGAGTCCTTTGATGCGGCAGGCTTTGACCCCTATGCCGTTGAGACCCTCGACGATCTGAAAAAGGCCCCCTTTGTGACCAAGCAGGATCTTCGCGACGCATATCCTTATGGCATGCTGGCGGTTCCTCTGAAGGACGTGAAGGAGATCCACATGTCTTCCGGTACCACGGGCGTTGCCACCGTGGGTGCATACACTGATCACGACCTGAAGATTTGGGGGGACTGCTTTGCTCGCGGCGTGGAGTACGGCGGTGGCACCGAGGACGATGTGATGCATGTGTGCTACGGCTACGGACTGTTCACCGGCGGCTTGGGTGCTCACTACGGCGGTCTTGCTGCTGGTTGCACCACCATCCCCATGTCCGCCGGCAACACCGAGCGTCAGATTCGGGTGCTGCGCACCATGGGCTCATCCATCATCTGCTGTACTCCTTCTTACGCTATGCATATTGCGGACACCGCCATTGAGATGGGCATTGACCCTAAGAAGGAATTCAACTTGAAGTTTGGCATCCACGGTGCCGAGCCCTTCTCTGACAACTTCCGTAAGGATCTTGAGGAGAAACTGGGCTACAAGGTGCTTGATGTCTACGGTCTTACTGAGACCATGGGTCCCGGCGTTGCCATCGAGTGCGCCGAGCAAAACGGCCTGCATCTAGCAGAGGACCATTTCATCGCGGAGATTATTGACCCGGTTACCGGTGAGAACCTTCCCGATGGCGAGTGGGGAGAGTTGGTGCTTACCACCGTTGACCGCGAGGCCTCTCCTGTGGTCAGGTATCGCACCCGCGACATTACCCGTATCCTGCCCGGCCAGTGCGCCTGCGGCCGCACTCACAAGCGCATCGACCGACTTCATGGTCGCACCGACGACATGCTCATCATCCGTGGCGTGAATGTCTTCCCGTCCCAGATTGAAGATGTCATGAAGACCTTCCCTGATGTGTCCAGCTGGTACGTGATTGAGCTGACTCGTAAGGACAACCTGGATGTGGTTACCCTCAAGGCGGAGCTCAACCCTGACTTTGACTTTGACCAGATTTCCGCCATTGAGAAGCTGCAGAAGGACATGCAGATCGCCATGAAGAATGCCCTGTCTGTGAGCATCAAGGTCAAGCTGGTGGAGCCTAAGACCGTCGCCCGCTCTGAGGGCAAGGCCAAGCGCGTCATCGATCTACGAGAGGGGATTAAGTAATGATTCAGCAGATCACCGTCTTTCTCGAGAACAAAGAGGGCCGTCTGTCCGCCATGTGCCAGGTGCTGGCGGATGCCAACATTGACATGAAGGCCTTGACCATCGCAGAGACCACGGATTACGGCCTGATTCGCATTGTGGCCGACAAACCCCAGGAGGCACTTGAGGCCCTGAAGGCTGCGGACTATCGCGCCATCTGCACGGATGTTCTGGCAGTGTCTTTGGCCGATAAGCCCGGAACCCTGGCAGCACTGCTGGCCTTCCTGGACAGCATGGACGTGAACATCGAGTACGGCTACTGCTTCAGCCATGACAACGTGGCTATTGATGTGCTCAAGGTGAAGGATCCTGCCGCTACCGCTGTCAAGCTTGCTGCTGCTGGCTTTACCACCATTAAGCAGGCCGATTTGGCGTAAGGGCACGCGTACTTCACCAGAATTCGCCAGAATTTGAGGAAATTTCGGGGCCGTTCCGTGTGGGGCGGCCCTATTGCATACAGAGGTATAGAATGGCGGACTTGTCTTGAGGAGTCGCATATGGGTGTTATCGAGCTGTTCTTGATTGGCGTGGGTCTGAGCATGGACGCGTTTGCCGTCTCGGTATGCAAGGGCCTGGGGATGAAGCGCGTCAATTACCGCCATGCCCTGGTGATAGCCCTGTTCTTTGGTGGGTTTCAAGGGCTCATGCCGGTGATTGGCTGGGCGTTGGGCAGTCAGTTTGCACGCTTCGTCACCCCAGTGGACCATTGGATTGCCTTTGGACTGCTTGCGCTCATTGGCGGCAAGATGCTCTGGGACGCCTTCCATAATCAGGACGAGGACGCCCAGACGCTGGATTGTGAGCGGCTTGATCTGAAGGAGCTATTCATGCTGGCCATCGCCACATCAATCGATGCGCTGGCGGTTGGTATCACCCTTGCCTTTCTTGAGGTGCATATCCTTTTTGCGGCTGTGGTGATTGCTCTGGTCACCTTCGTACTCTCCTGGGTGGGTGTGGCTGTGGGCAACAGGTTTGGGGTCAGGTACCAGAAACCCTCTACCATTGTGGGAGGGGTGGTGCTGATACTGATCGGCCTGAAGACCCTCCTTGAGCATTTGGGATTTCTGGTCCTGTAGTAATGACCGCCTGATACCGAACGGATGGCGGCCTGATACCGATTGAGGAAGACTAGGATAGGCGACGTATGGCGACAACTGATATGAACCGGCATTTCGGCGTTGCTGACCTGCTGAGACTAGTGGCTCCTGCCATTGTGATGATGATGTTCACTTCGGTGTACGCCATCGTTGACGGGTTGTTCATCAGCAACTTTGCGGGAAAGACCAGCTTCGCGGCGGTCAATTTTGTTATGCCGTTGCTGATGATTCTCTCCTCGGTGGGGGTCATGATGGGTGCCGGCGGGTCGGCTCAGATTGCCCTAGCCATGGGTTCGGGGGATTCC
>JAQXQN010000128.1 GCA_029101185.1 Eggerthellales bacterium
GAGGGAAACCGAACCCGGTATTGCGAAGGCGTCGCGAACGAGGTCAAGCGCCATGGACCCAGCCAGGCATCCGAGAATAACGCCGGCCGCGGAGCCAATAATCACCAGGATTCCCGTCTCAAGGATCAGGTACCACGCGCAGCCTCCTCTACTCACGCCCATGGATCGAAGCAGCCCCAGTTCGGACATGCGGGCGTTCGCCATAGACGAGAACCGGCCGCCCAAGGCAAGTGCCGCAACCACCACAAGAAGAACCAGCAGCACGAGACAGATCTCCGCAACCACAGACAACTGCGAGGAGACGCCGCTAATCATGTCCGACGTGGTCACCGCGATTACGCCCGGACAGGTGGAGACTATCGAATCGGCAACGGAGGCGGGGTCAGCACCCTCCTCGACCTTCACCATTACGCAGGAGACGCTCGTGAATGGGTCCGTGCTCTCCCAGATGGAGGTGAGATAGGGGCTCTGATAGGCGATCGCACGGGCGACGTCGATATCCATAAAGATGGTCTCGTCAACGCTTGTTCCCGTCTGGGAGAGCGTCCCACGCTGGTAGAAGACGGAGCCGAGGATGCTGGCCTGGCCGCCCTCGATATCCGGGGCGTTCGAGCCGAGGATGATCCCATCCTCACCAAGCCCCTCGGCAAGATCCACCGTCAACCAGGGACCGATGACGAAATCCGATTCCATGTCGACGCCCACCACTCGGGTGACGCCCACCACCGAACAGCACGACGCATCGACGGTCTGGGTGAAGAACTGGGGCGTGCATTGCGCAACGCCCTCCATGTGAGCGACCGTCTCGGTAACGGACTGGTCAAGGTACACGTTCACCGGTTGCGCGGTGAACAGCACCTCGGGAGCATTGCTCGAGGCTCCCGCAGGGAGGACCATCACGTCGGCGCCAAGCCTGTCCTGGGAGAGCTCCAAGCCATGCTTGACCGAGGAGACGGTCGCGAATGACACGGTGACCACGAACACGACGATGGCCACGATCAGCGCGGTTACGGACGATTGCCCAAGCCTTCTTATAACGTTTCTCCAGGCGAGCGAAAGCATGGCCTCTCCTTCCTGGCACTACCAACTCACTTGCAACGAGAGCGCGATAAACAAAAGCGAAGGGCCGAAAGGGACGGCCCTCCGCTTGCCTGAACCCGGACTCGGTCTGGAGGGCACCGAGCCCGGGTACGCGGAGAAGCTAGTAGTCCTCGCCGCCACGGTCGATGTTGGTCGGATCGGTGTCAACCGCCGCAACGGTCTCGATAGTGATGTCCTTGTCGAGAACCACGGAGAAGTTGGGCTTGGTGGCAACCTGGTCCTTCAGAGGGGTGCCGTCGGTGGGCTCGCCATCGGTCCAGCTGATGTTGCCGGAGGGGCAGCTCACCGTGCAGCGGGGCTGAAGGCCGATGGACTGGCGGTCGATGCAGCCGTCGCACTTGTACGTGGTGGAGTCGGCCTCGCAGAATGCGGGGGCCCCGAAGGGGCAGGCGGTTATGCAGGACTTGCAGCCGATGCACAGGTCATGCTGCTGGTACACCAGTCCCGTAGTGGAGTCCTTGATGTAGCAGGATTGGGGGCATACCGACATGCAGGCAGGCTCGTCGCAATGGTTGCACGCCATGGAGACGGACGCACAGCCGGTGGCGGTGTCGTAGCTGCGAACGCGGCGAAGCTGGACAGTAGGCGGCAGCATCTTCTCGTTCTGGCAGGCTATTGCGCAGGTCTTGCATGCGTAGCAGTTCTCAGAGTTAACGGAGAATCCGGCCATCACTATGCTCCTTTCTTAACGTCAACCATGGTGCTGTTGCAGCAGTGGATGGTTCCGAGGGTGGGCCACAGATTGTTGGTCACATTAGAGGTGTTGTACTTGCGGCCGTTCAGGACGTCGTCCCAGCCGTTCTCGAGGACAACCACGCCGGTCTTGCACTTGTCGGTGACCTTCGCGATGCCTACGCACTCGCCGCGATCGTTGAACACGGTGACGTTGTCGCCATTAGAGATTCCGCGGGCGGAAGCGTCTTCGGGGGACAGATAGATGCTGGGCACGTGGCCGTCCATCTCCAGCATGGTCTCCAGGTTCTTGAAGGTGGTGTGGACCTGGGAACGGGTCTTGCGCTGGACGGACGCCAGGGGATACTTCCCGCCGTTGAGGATGGACTCCTGGGGGCGGATATGGGTCGCGAGGGTGGGATACCCTGCGGCGCCCCAGGAGGCGACGACGAACTGGGCCTTGCCGGTGGGAGTCAGGAAGGTGCCGTCCTTGTAAGCGATGTAGTCAGGATTCAGCTCGGTGAGGGCGTCGATGGCCTTGCGCTCCTTGAACTCCTCGTAGGTGATGCCAGCGACCTCAAGAGCGGGGGCCACGACACGCTCGATGTAGACGTCGGGATCCTCGTTGAAGTACTTCTCCAAGCCGAAGCGCTCCGCGACCAGCGCGGTGATCTCCAGGTCGGTCTTGCACTCGCCGGGAGGGGTGACGCCCGCCTCGGAGAGCTGGATGAAGGTGGAGCGAACGGTGTGGGTGATATTGGGGGTCTCGAACAGCGCGGTGACCGGCAGCACCAGGTCGGCATACTCGCAGGTGGCGTTGAAGAAGATGTCGGACTTGATCACGTAGGGGATCAGGGACAGGCCCTTGCGGTAGTTGTCGTTGGAGTTGGGCATCTGGGAGACGGGATTTCCGCAGCCAGACCAGTACAGGTTGATCTTGCAGGGCTTCTCGGCCTCGATGAAGTCGCCGAAGTGGGGGATCGGGATGGTCTCGGGATTATTCTGGGCCTCGGGATTGACCTCGAACGCTTTACCGGCAGGAGCCAGGAAAGCGGAGCCGGTGGCGTCGTACACGCCGTCGCCCTCATGCCCCACATGCCCACAGAGCAGGGCCATGTAGCACTGCACAGCGGTGGCGAAGGCGGCGTTCTCGGTGCGCTGGTACCCGCCCATGTTCTGGATGATCATGCCGTGCTTGGCGTTGGCGTAATCGCGGGCGACGCGGGCGTAGTCGTCGAAGTCCACATCGGTCTCCGCCTTGACGGCGTCGCCATCCCACTTCGCGGCCTCGGCCTTAAGCAGGTCTAGCTCGGTGACGTACTTGCCCTCGTACTCGGTGCCGGCGGTGGTCAGCATGGGATCGGCGGCCTCGGTGTGCAGCTTGATGGTGCCGTCGGCGTCGACGACCTGGTAGGTAGTGGTGTCCTCCGCATCGGCGAAGAAGGACGCACCCGTTGCGCAGTCAATCAGGCAGGGGGCGGTGGTGTGGGCCTTGAGGTAGTCGTCCTTCTGCAGACCCTCGTCAAGAATGACCTTGATCATGCCCATGGTCAAAGCGGCGTCGGAACCGGGCCAGGGACGCAGCCACTCCTGGGACTTGTCAGCAGTCTCGGAAAGGAAGGGGTCGATGGTGCACAGGGTGCCGCCATTGTCCATCATCTTCTGGAAGCGGCCGAAATAGCCGGTCATTGAAACGACCGGGTTGTTACCCCAGGCAATGATGT
>JAQXQN010000129.1 GCA_029101185.1 Eggerthellales bacterium
CAAGGCGGCAACTCCTCCGGTTGCAACAAAATACACAGCCCCGCAGTCCACGCAGGCCTGGATTACTTCGTCAGAACGTACCCCTTTACCCACGGTGGCTACCACCCCCGCGTGATGCAGGGCGGGTGCGGCAAAGTCCATGCGGGAAGCGGTGGTAGGGCCCACCGCACCAAAAGGTCGGCCGGCAGATGCGGGCGACGGCCCCGCGTAGAAGATGGTTGCCCCCTCAAGGCCATAGGGCAGGGTCCCGTCCTGGGCAAGCTCCTCCATCAGACGCATATGGCCCGCGTCCCGAAGCATGAACATCTCCCCGGTCAGGGTGCAGTAATCCCCCGCCTTCAGGCTTTTCAGGGCCTTGGGATCAAGAGGTAAATTCAAAGCAATGGCCTGGCTCATCCTAACCCACCTCCAGTTCCACGCAGCGCCTGCGCATGGCAGAGCAGCCCATGTTAATGGCAAGAGGCAGGGCCGCAATATGACACGGGGCGGTTTGCACATGCACGTCAAGGGCCAGGGTCTTGCCCCCAAGGGCCCCAGGACCCATGCCAGTGGCATTGACCATCTCTAGCAGCTCCTCCTCAAAGGCAGCCACCTGCGGGTTAGGATTGCGCTGCCCCACAGGCCGAAGCAGAGCACTTTTGGCCATGGAGGCCACCTTGTCAAAGGTTCCGCCCACGGCTACGCCAATCACCAAAGGCGGGCAGGCGTTTGCCGCCTTATGGCGCACGCAGTCCATGATCTGCTCAACCACCCCCGCCTTGCCGGCACCAGGGGTAAGCATGACCACCCGGGACGCATTGTCGGATCCCCCGCCCTTCAAGAGCACGTGGACCCGAGCCCCCGGAGTGCTGACGAAGTGAACGTCGGTGAAAGCCGGGGTGTTGTCCTGGGTGTTGGACCGGTCAAACAGAGCGTCTCTCACCACGCTCTTGCGCAGGCGCTGCTCCACATAGGCCCGGGCAACGGCATCATTTACCAGCTCAAATACGTCTCCTGGGACGCATACGTCAGGGCCCACCTCAAGACAGACCCACACGGTGCCCGTGTCCTGGCAGATGGGAACCCTATCCTGGCTGGCAATGCAGGCGTTTTCTAGCAGCTGGTCAAGGACCAGGGCACCCCGGGTGCCCTCCTCAAGCTGCCGCGCGCGTTCAAGCCCCGCGCTCACATCACAGGGCAATACAAAGGCCGCCTCCGGGATGGCCTCAAACACCGCCTGGGCGACGGCTTCTTTGGTGAGCATATGCATGGTATTCATGGGGCCATTATACGGCTCTTGTCCCACATGGGCAGGGGCCCAGGACGCTTCGACCCCCTAAATACACCAAGAACCCCCGATTGCTCGGGGGTTCCGGGATTGCTTGTGTGCCAACGGGCGTACTCTGCGGCCTACCTTAACGGAGCCACTGCCGTCAGCCTTGGGCAAATGGGCAATTACGCACCGAAGATCTCGATAGTATCGCCCTCGGCCAGGGTGACCATGGCCTTCTTCCAGGTGCGGGTCAGGCCCAGGGGACCGCGGACACGCTTGGGCTTAGGCTTCACGTTCATGGTGTTCACGCGAACGACCTTGACCTTGAAGACCTCCTCGACAGCCTTGGCGATCTCAATCTTGTTGGCGTTCTTGGCCACCTCGAAGGTGTAGGTGTTGTGCTCCATCATGTCGAAGCTATGCTCGGTGATGACGGGACGGATGATGATCTCGCGAGGATCCATTATGCAAGCACCTCCTCGAGACGATTCAGGGCGGTAGTGGTCAGGACCAGCTTCTTGTTGTCCAGCAGCTCCATGGTGTTAGCGCAGGAGACGGGCAGGACAATCACGCTAGGGATGTTGCGGAAGCTCAGCCAGGTGTTGATGGCGTCGTCAGCAATGACCAGGGTGGTCTTGCGGTCGCAGCCCAGAGCCTTCAGAGCAGCAACGGCGGCCTTGGTGGAAGGGGTCTCGAACTCGAAGTCCTTGACCACAATCAGCTCGCCGTCAGCCAGCTTGGCGGACAGAGCGGAGCGCATGGCCAGCTTGATCTCCTTGGAGTTGACCTTCTGGGCGTAGGAACGGGTGTGGGGGCCGAAGACCACGCCACCGCCGGTCCAGTGGGGTGCACGGATGGTGCCCTGACGAGCATGGCCGGTGCCCTTCTGGCGCCACGGCTTCTTGCCGCCGCCACGGACCTGGCCGCGGGTCTTGGTGTTGGCAGTGCCCTGACGCAGGTTGGCCTGGAAAGCCTTGACCGTCCTATGCATCACAGGCACGTTCGGCTCGATGCCGAACACAGCAGCGTTCAGTTCGGCCTGCTCGACCGCTGCGCCGCTGGCGTCTTTGATCTCAATGGTAGTCATTGTGGTGTATCTCCTAGTTAACAGTCAGGCCTAGGCCATGCGGATGCGGACGATGCCGTTCTTGCCGCCGGGGACGGAACCCTTGATGAGCATCAGGTTCTGCTCGGCGTCGATGCGCACCAGCTCCAGGTTCTTCACGGTCACGGTGTCGCAGCCCATGTGGCCGGGAAGGCGAACGCCCTTCAGGACACGGGAGGGGGTGGCGCACTGGCCGATGGAGCCGGGAGCGCGGTGGAAGTGGGAGCCATGGTAGCCAGGGCCGCCTCCGAAACCGTGGCGCTTCATAACGCCCTGGAAGCCCTTACCCTTAGAGGTGCCGGTGACGTCCACCTTCTTCACGTCGGCGAAAGCCTCCACGGTGTGCAGGTCGCCCACATGGTACTGGGCGGCGTCCTCCACGCGAACCTCGCGCAGGTAACGGGTGGGCTCAGTGCCCTGCTTGGCGAAGTGTCCAGCCATGGGCTTGTTGACCTTCTTGGCCTTGATGGCGCCAAATCCCAGCTGCACAGCCTCGTAGCCGTCGGTGGCAGCGGTCTTGACCTGGCAAACCTTGTTGGGCTCGGCAACGATAACGGTCACGGGAACGATGTTGTCGTTCTCGTCCCAGATCTGGGTCATGCCAATCTTCTTGCCGTAGATAGCGTTAATCATTCTGCGGCCTCCTTACAGCTTGATCTCGATGTCGACACCAGCAGGCAGGTCGAGACGCATGAGCGAGTCAACGGTGCTAGAAGTCGGCTCAAGAATGTCGATCAGGCGCTTGTGGGTGCGCATCTCAAACTGCTCGCGGGAATCTTTATCCTTATGGGGTCCGCGAACAACGCAGTACAGGCTGCGCTCGGTGGGCAGGGGGATAGGTCCGGAAACCTTGGCACCAGTCTTTTGAGCGGTGTCGACGATGAGTTTAGTGGACTGGTCCACGATCTCATGGTCATAGCCCTTCAGACGGATGCGAATCTTCTGATTAGCCACTTTTCGATCCTTCGTGTATGGGCAGGCGCCTTAGGCGTCCTTGCCAACCTTGCTGATAATGTCGGTCTGCACGTTCTTGGGAACGGCCTGGTAAGAGTCGAACTGCATGGTGTAGGAAGCACGACCCTGGGTGCCGGAACGCAGGTCAGTTGCGTAGCCGAACATCTCGGACAGGGGCACCTTGGCACGAATGCTCACAGTACCCGCACGCAGCTCCTGACCCTCGATCAGGCCACGACGACGGGGGATGTCGCCCATGACGAAGCCGGTGTACTCCTCGGGGGTCTCAACCTCCACGGACATGATGGGCTCGAGGATGGCGGGATTACCCTTCTTCAGAGCCTCCTTGATGGCCAGGGAGCCAGCAACCTTAAAGGCGGCTTCGGAGGAGTCGACCTCGTGGTAGGAACCGTCAATGAGCTCGATGCGCACAGCCTCAACGGGGAAGCCAGCCAGGACACCAGAGTTGAGAGCCTCCTGGATACCCTTGTCGATAGAGGGGATGTACTCCTTGGGGATAACACCGCCCACGATCTTGTTCTCGAACTCGTAGCCCTTGCCCTCTTCCTGAGGATACATGTTGATGACGCAATCGCCATACTGGCCGCGACCACCGGACTGGCGCTTGAAGAAGCCGCGGATGTTGAGCGCGGGAGTGGTAGCGGTCTCGCGGTAGGCAACCTGGGGCTTACCAACGTTGGCCTCAACCTTGAACTCGCGCAGCAGACGGTCGATGATGATCTCCAGGTGGAGCTCACCCATACCAGCGATGATGGTCTGTCCGGTCTCCTGGTTGGTGGACACGCGGAAGGTGGGATCCTCCTCGGCCAGCTTCTGCAGGGCCAGCATCATCTTGTCCTGCTCGGCCTTGCTCTTAGGCTCCACAGCAATGTCGATAACGGGATCGGCGAACTGCATGGACTCCAGCACGATGGGGGCGTCCTCGGAGCACAGGGAGTCACCAGTGGTGGTGTCCTTCAGGCCCACGACGGCGATGATGTCACCAGCGGAGCAGGAGTCAATGTCAACACGCTGGTTGGCATGCATCTGCAGCATACGGCCGATGCGCTCCTTCTTGCCGTTGGTGGCGTTGATCACGTAGGAGCCCTTCTCCAGAGTACCGGAGTAGACGCGCAGATAGGTCAGCTTACCCACGAAGGGGTCGGTCATGATCTTGAATGCCAGAGAGGCGAAGGGACCCTTGGGGTCAGACTCACGCTCCTCTTCAGCCTCGGTGTTGGGGTTGGTGCCCTTGATAGCAGGCACGTCAACGGGGCTGGGCATGTAGTCGACCACGGCGTCGAGCAGCTCCTGGACACCCTTGTTCTTGTAGGCGGAACCCACGAACACAGGGTTGATGGCGCAGGAGCACACGCCCTTGCGCAGAGCGGCCTTGACTTCCTCGACGGTGATTTCCTCCTCCATGAGGATTTTCTCCATCAGGTCGTCGTCGCAGTCAGCGGCGGCGTCAAGAAGCATCTGACGGCGCTCCTCGGCCACCTCGACGAACTCAGCGGGGATCTCGGGCATCTGCTCGGGGTAGGTCATACCCTTGTCGTCAGCCTTGAAGTCCCAAGCGGTCATGGTCACCAGGTCAATGACGCCCCAGAAGTTGTCCTCAGCGCCCATGGGAATCTGAGCAGCAACGGCGTTGGCGCCCAGGCGGTCCTGCATGGTCTTAATGGCGCGGAAGAAGTCTGCGCCCACGCGGTCATACTTGTTGATGAAGGCGATGCGGGGGACACCGTAACGCTCAGCCTGACGCCACACGGTCTCGGACTGGGGCTGAACACCGGCAACGGCGTCAAACACAGCCACGGCACCGTCAAGAACGCGCAGGGAGCGCTCCACCTCGGCGGTGAAGTCCACGTGGCCGGGGGTGTCAATGATCTGGATCTTGTAGGTCTTGCCGTCCTTTGCGCCGCTGGGGTAGTTCCAGAAGCACGTGGTGGCAGCAGAGGTGATGGTTACGCCGCGCTCCTGCTCCTGGACCATCCAGTCCATAGTGGCAGCGCCCTCGTGCACCTCACCAATCTTGTGGGTCTTGCCCGTGTAGTACAGGATACGCTCGGTGGTAGTGGTCTTACCGGCGTCAATGTGAGCCATGATGCCGATGTTACGGGTATCCGTAAGGGCAATCTTATTGCTTGCCATTTATCTCTGTACCCTTCTCTTAGAAGCGGTAGTGCGAGAACGCACGGTTGGACTCAGCCATCTTGTAGGTATCCTCGCGCTTCTTCACGGAGGCACCAGTGTTCTCAGCGGCATCCATGATCTCGGCCGCCAGGCGCTGGATCATGGTGTGCTCCTTGCGCTTGCGGGAGAAGTCGACGAGCCAACGGATGGCCAGGGTGGTGGAACGACGGGGGTTCACCTCCATGGGAACCTGGTAGGTAGCGCCGCCGATACGCTTGGGCTTAACCTCAAGGGTAGGACGGACGTTGTCCATGGCCTTCTTGAAAACGGACAGGGGATCCTGGCCGGTCTTGGCCTCGATCAGGTCGAAAGCGCCATAGACGATGCCCTCAGCCACGGACTTCTTGCCGTCGAGGAGGACCTTGTTGATCAGCTGCGTGACCAAACGGTTGTTGTACTTTGCGTCCGGCTGGGTTTCGCGACGGACGGCTGCTGCACGACGAGGCATGCTGTTGCTCCTTCTGTTCTGTGCGCGCTTTGGGGCTTCTTGTACCCATTAGGCTGAACGCTTCAGCCCGCGCGGCTTAATCCTACTTATTTGGGGCGCTTGGCACCGTAACGAGAACGGGCCTGCTTACGGTTGTTGACGCTTGCGCAGTCAAGGGTGCCGCGAATGATCTTGTAGCGGACACCGGGAAGGTCCTTAACACGGCCGCCGCGGATGAGCACCATGGAGTGCTCCTGCAGGTTGTGGCCAATGCCGGGGATGTAGGCGGTCACTTCCATGCCATTCACGAGACGGACACGGGCCACCTTACGAAGAGCCGAGTTAGGCTTCTTGGGGGTGGTGGTGTACACACGGGTGCACACGCCACGCTTCTGGGGGTTACCCTTGAGTGCGGGGGTCTTCTTCTTAGAAGTGACCTGCGCACGGCCCTTGCGGACCAGCTGGTTGATTGTAGGCAAAGTCTTCTCCTTATTCGCCTATGCTTCACTCCGTCCCTCAACGGGAGGAGCCCTACGGATGGACCCGCGCCGCACCCCCGACCTTCACAACCCATCGGGACCGGGGCGCTAGCCCTTGTTTCCGGTCACGCAGCACATGAACACGAAAACAAACGCCTCTTACGAGACGCGAGTTGGCACTTTATCACCCAAATCCCAGGTGGTCAAGCGCCACGCGCTCGGGCGTATCCATCCCCCATTTTCCTACGTTTTCCCAGGTGAAGACACAAAAAAGGACGCTTCGCCATGCCGAAGCGTCCTTGGCTTCAAAATACCCCCACAAATGCCTCAAAGGACGGTCTCGCGGCGATTTCTGGCCACCCTACAGGCTGCGGGCCTTATCCACAGTGGCGTGTAAGGCATCAATCACCGCACCACGGAATGAGCGGTCCTCAAGGACCTGCAGCCCGGCGATGGTGGTCCCGCCCGGGGAGCACACCCGATCCTTCACGGCTCCAGGGTGATCTCCGGTTTCCAGGATAACCTTGGCGGTGCCCATCACGGCCTGGGCGGCCATGCGCAGCGCCTGGGACCGGGGCATGCCGTCAAGAACGCCGGCGTCGGCCATGGCCTCCACCAGCATGGCCACGTAGGCAGGAGAGCATCCCGCAACCGCCGTGGCCGCATCCATGTGGCGCTCGCTGATGACCTCGCTCAGGCCAAAAGAGTTGGCCAAGGCTAGGGCGGTCTCGAAGTCCTGCCCCAAGCATCCGGGGCCAAAGCAGACACTGGTCATGCTGGCCGAGACCTCGGCCGCCACATTGGGCATGAAACGGACCACGCGGCTGGTGCCCAGGCCTTCCATGACAAAATCCAGGCTCTTGCCGGCAGCAAGGCTTACTACTAGAGCGTCCGGATTCATATAGTCCTTGATGCAATCCAGGACCTCAGGCAAGACCTGGGGCTTTACCGCGAGCACCAGAATCTGAGACTCCTGGGCAATGTGGCAGTTATCAAGATTAGTGTGGATGCCAAAGGTCTCCATGGCCCGGTCAAGGGTCTCTTGGGACCGGGAAGAGGCAATAATCTGCTCAGGCGCGGCAAACCCAGAGGCAAGAGCCCCCTTGATGATGGCCCGTGCCATGTTCCCGCAGCCGATAAACCCCAAGGTGTACATGGTCAGCCCCTACTTTGCCAGAATGGGAGCGGCAACCTGCTTCTTGCGGGAGAGGACTCCCGGCATCCAAGCGGTATTGCCGTCGTTCAGATCCACGCCAAACACCTCGGAGACAAAGGCCGTGTCGCCCTCGCAGATGAACT
Source organism: Eggerthellales bacterium (assembly GCA_029101185.1). Classification (GTDB taxonomy): domain Bacteria; phylum Actinomycetota; class Coriobacteriia; order Coriobacteriales; family Eggerthellaceae; genus Slackia. The sequence goes on from JAQXQN010000129.1 coordinate 7,713, forward strand.
GAGAGCCCTCCTCAAGGATGTCGGTGGCCAGGAACAGGAAGAACTGATAGCCCTTCTGAGCCACCATCTCGGCCATGGCCTGACGAATCTCGGCCTCGCGACCCAGGACGCTTTGCAGATCCACGGTCTCGTACTGGGCGATATAGCACACGCCGGTCTTCAGCTCAAATTCCTTGGCGTCGGCACCAATGATGGAAGCCACAGGAAGGTCCGCGGCGTTGCCGCGGCAGTTGAACAGCTGCTTGCCAAAGGCAACGGGATCCACGTTGGCAATGCCGGCAAGCATGGCCACGTACTCGCGATCAAGATCGGTAGTGGTGGGGCTCTTCATGATCACGGTGTCAGTAAGGATGGCGGAAAGCAGGCAAGCAGCGATGTTGGCGGGAATCTCCATGCCCATGTTAAGCATCTCCCTGGTCAGCACGGTGCAGGTGCTGCCCACGGGCAGGTTGGTGTAGCGGATAGGTGCCGAAGTGGACAGGCCCGCAAGAGCATGATGGTCCACCACGGCTAGCAAGGCAGCGCCGGGCATACCGTCAACGGCCTGACGGGGCTCGTTGTGGTCAACCAGAATCAGCTTCTGGCCCTCGGCCACGGACTCGATCAGCTCAGGCTCCTTTAGGCCAAACTCATTGATGAGCCAGGCGCTTTCCGCGGGCAGGGCCCCAAGGCGCACGGCCTTATACTCCACGTCCTGAGCAGCTGCGTTTTGGGTATTGGCTATGTACGCCGCGGCAATAGCGGCGCAAATGCTGTCGTTATCAGGGTTTTTGTGGCCGCAAATCAGAACGGTCTCGGACATGGGTGCTCCTATCACTCAACAGGGTATGACGAATAACGCGGGCATTATACTCAAGGAGGCTTCGCGGGGCCTCAAGGCTTCGCCGAATACACGTTCCCCACAGGCAAGCGTGTTCGCAGGCGTGTTCGCAAGCGTGTTCGTCACGCCAGCGTCCGTTGCGCCTGCGTGCCGCCAGGTCCCGTGACAAGTTCACTTCGTCAGGCTAAGCATTTTCGCCAGGCTAGTTCACTTTTACTATGGGGGCGTAGTCCTTCATCAGCTTCTTGACCACGCCGGTTTTATCAAACTTGACGTGAAGCACGTCCCCGTCCGCCTCAATCACGGTGCCTCGGCCAAAGGTCTTGTGGCTCACCGTATCTCCAGGGGCGAAGGTGACCTTAGCGGCAGGCTTCACCCCAGCGTCGGGGTTTCTGCCCACGCCGGAGCCAAAGCCGCCAGAGCCACTGCCCGCGCTTGAACTTGCCCGACCGGCGCCGTAGCCCGAGCCAGCGCCAAAGCCGCCAGCCCTGCCCGAGCCAGCGCCGTAGCCACCGGCGGTGAAGCTAGCAAAGCTCATGCCCCCCGCGGAGTTGCGGGGCCGAGACTGGGAGCTACTCGACAGGCCAAACACCCGGCCCTCCCCCGCCTCGGTTCCTGAGCCGGAGATGCCTCGACGGCTGCCCCGCTTCTCCCATCCGGTGCCGGAGAACCCTTGGGACCCCACGCCGATGCTCTTACGCAACTGAGAAGGAATCTCCCCAATAAACCGAGACACCGGGTTGGCGTTGGTTTCGCCAAAAATCTGACGGGAAGAGGCGCACAGCAAGTAGAGCCGCTTACGGGCTCGGGTGATGGCCACGTAGGCAAGGCGCCGCTCCTCCTCTATGCCGGTCTTGTCGGACAGGGAGTTCATGTGGGGGAAGAGGGACTCCTCCATCCCCGCCACAAACACCACGTCAAACTCCAGGCCCTTAGCGGAGTGGACGGTCATCAGGGTAACTGCCCTGCCGTCATCGGACACTTCGGCATCAAGATCCGTACGAAGCCGGACCCATTCGATAAAGTCCGCCAGAGAGTCGGGGGAAAGCTGACGCACGGCGGCTAAGGCCTTCGGGTCCGAGACCTCCGGCCCCAGATCAGGGTCGATGGCCTCATGGGTATTGACATACTCATCCACGACAGATAGGAACTCGCGGATGTTTTCTATGCGGCTGCTGGCCTCATCGGTGTGCTCCGCCTGCAGGGCCTCGATCATGCCCGTCTTGTCGATGATGGCCTCCACCACCCGGCGCAGATCCCCGCTGTAGGAGCGGGCCTCCTCAATCAGGCCAACAAACTCCGCCAGAGACTTGCGGGTGGACATACGGATGCGCTCGTCTGCCAGGGACAGCTCCGCCGCGGTCATGAAGGGCATGCCGCTCATTCGGGCCCCGGACTCAATATAGTCCACCGTGGTCTTGCCGATGCCCCGCTTGGGCACGTTGATGACTCGCTTGGCGGCAATGTCGTCGGCGGGGTTGATGACCAGGGTCAGGTAGGCCATAACGTCCTTGATCTCCGCCCTGTCGAAGAACTTGGTGCCGCCCACGATGCGGTAGGGCACCCCGGCTCGCAGCAGCATATCTTCAAGGGATCGGGACTGGGCGTTGGTGCGATAAAACACAGCCATCTGGTCATAAGGCACCCCCTCCTGACCATGCTGCCGCTCTATCTCCGCCGCGATCCAGCGCCCTTCGTCACGCTCATCTGAGGCCATGTACACGCTAATCTTCTCACCGTCAGGCGAGGCTGTGAACAGGCGTTTTTCCTTCCGTTTGGAGTTGTTGGCAATCACCGCATTGGCAGCAGCCAAGATGTTTCCCGTGGAGCGGTAGTTCTGCTCTAGCTTGATGACGGTGGCCTCGGGGTAGTCGCTCTCGAACTCCAGGATGTTACGAATGTCCGCGCCGCGCCAAGAGTAGATGGACTGGTCATCGTCGCCAACCACCATGATGTTGCGGTGCTTGGCGGCGAGCATGGTGGTGATCACGTACTGGGCGTGGTTGGTGTCCTGGTACTCATCCACCAGCAGGTAGCGGAACCGCTCCTGGTAGGCGTCAAGCACGTCGGCGTGATTGGAAAACAGCAGCCATGTATAGAGCAGCAGGTCGTCAAAGTCAAAGGCGTTGGCCGCCTTGAGCCGCTGCTGGTAGACCTCGTAAACCCGAGCCGCCACCTTGGCCAGGGGGTCCCGGGCCTGGGACGCGTATGCCGAAGGGACCAGCAGGTCATTTTTGGCGTTACTGATGCGGTTGGCAATACCATTTACCGGAAAACGCTTGGGATCGAGGTTCATGCCAGCCATGACGTCCTTGATCAGACGCTTGGAGTCGTCCGCGTCGTAGATGGTAAAACCCTTGTCAAAGCCCATGATCTCGCAGTTGACCCGCAAGATGCGCACGCACATGCTATGGAAGGTGGATACCCACATACCGCGAGCCGCGGGGCCTACCAGGGTTCCCAGGCGCTCTCGCATCTCTGCCGCAGCCTTGTTAGTAAATGTAATGGCAAGGATTTCCCATGGCGAAACGTCCAGGTCCTGAATCATATGGGCGATGCGATACGTCAAAACCCGGGTCTTTCCCGAACCTGCGCCAGCCAGCACCAACAGGGGGCCTTCGGTACACAACACCGCCTC
>JAQXQN010000130.1 GCA_029101185.1 Eggerthellales bacterium
CTGGGCGGTGGCCTTGGAAGCCGTCAAAAGAAGTGGCTCCTAGGGGCAACCATTCAGCCTCTGACCCGCGTTGAGCTCCTGGGGCTATCCCAGTATGTGGAGGCCATGTACGAGGGGGAACCTTCTGGCCAGCAGGAGGAGAATCCTGTCGCGAGCGCCGCGGCCGAGGAGGCCGCGGTTGAAAAGATTGCGGATGAGGGGATCGCGGTTGAGAAGGCTTCGACTGAAAAGGCCTCGGCCGGCGAGAGGCTTGAGGCCCCTCGGGCATATAGCGGGGCGACCCCGCGGGCATATGCCGGCGTGGCTCCTACGGCTCCTACGGCTCCTATGGCCCGCGGGCGGGTGCGGGGCGCAGATCAGGCCCCTCGCGCGGGCTGGGATACGGGCGGGATGCTCCTTGGAACCGAGGAGCCGGATCTTGACCAGCTGCTGCGAAGCCTTGATGAGTCCTTTGTGACCACCCTGCTGCACCTGATTGACGCTCGGAGCATGAGTGATGCCGAAGTGTACCGACGCGCCGGCTTAAGTAGGCAGCTGTTCTCCAAAATTCGCAGCGACGAGCACTATCGGCCCAAGAAGCATACTGCCATCGCCCTGGCGCTGGCCTTGAAGCTTGATTTGGGCCAGACCCAGGATTTGATTGGCCGGGCCGGCTACACCCTGACCAATGCCAGTAAGTTTGACCTGGTCATCAAGTGGTTTATTGGCAGGCGGAACTGGGATCTGCGGGTGATCAATGACGCGCTTTACCGGCTTGACCTGCCGGTGTTTGACCTGAAGTAGCCTGGCCGCGGCAGGCGCGGGCGCCCTGGTGGCCGGGTCCCGCCGCTCCTGGGCGCGGGCACGGGCCCCGCCGCCGTTTTGCCGCGGCGTTTCATAATTCAGATGTCCCCTGGCGGTTTACCTGCGCGGTAGGCCGCCTTCGTATGCTGGGTTCAGTTGTTGCACAGGACGCTTCGATAGACATTAATCCGAGGCGCCTCTCCAAGAGAAAGGAACCCAGATGGCTCGCAATGAATCCAGCTTCCTCATCAATGACCCTGCGGTCTTGATCCCCGAAGGCCCCAAGACCGACATTACTGAACTGGTGTTTATCGTGGATTGCAGCGGATCCATGCACGGCCTCGAGGCCGACACCGCTGGCGGCATCAACGCCGTGCTTGATAAGCATCGGGAGATGCCCGGCGACACCCTGGTGTCCGTGGTGGCCTTTGACGACACCTCTCGGGTGGTCTTTGACCGGCAGCCCCTGTCTCAGATTCCTCCCCTGACCGCCGCAGATTGCCAAGTGGGAGGATGCACGGCACTCTACGACGCGGTAGGCGGCGCCATCAAGCACATTGGTCGGATTCAGAAGTACATGCCTGCAGGGTTCAAGTCTGACCAGGTCATTTTCGTCATCACCACCGACGGCATGGAGAATGCCTCCCATGTCTATTCGGGGGCGCAGGTGCGCAAGGCCATCCTGCAGAAGGAGAAGGAGGGCTGGGAGTTTCTGTTCCTAGGCGCCAATATCGACGCGGAGGATGTGGCTTCTGACCTGGGTATTCCCGAGGATAGGGCCGTCACCTACTGTGGGGATGCCTGTGGGACCCATGCCATGTACGCGGCCTGCGCCGAGGCCACGCTAGGCGCTCGACAGGCCCGCGGCGCCGGAATGCGTATGGGCGGCGGCTGGAAGCGCAGCGTGGAAAAGGACAAGAAGTCCCGTAGATGGGGCAGGGCCAAGTAGGCAAGTAGGCTATCATGGGCGCCTGACATTCACCCCGTATTCGGAGGCCCTCCATGCGCGACCACGTTGATCTTTCTGCCCCCATCCTGCACCCGGCGCAACCCTCTGCCCGGGTGCAGGTGTTTGACCTGCACTGCGACACCCTAGACCGGCTGGCTCTTCACGACAGCTTCCCTGAGGCCAGTTTTGTGGAGCATGACGCCCATATTCCCGCCGAGAGGCTCATGAGCCTCTATGACAATGACGCCGACGTGGATCTTGCCCGTATGTCCGACTATGACTTGGCCCAATGCTTTGCCATCTTTGTTCCAGACCGCATTGCTCCAGATAGTTCTTGGGAATGTTTTGGCAAGGTGCTGTCTTTCTTCAACCACCAGATGGAAGCGCACGCCTCTCGGGTGGAGCAGATTAGGGATTGCCGAAGCGTCCAGGACGCCTTTGCCCGAGGGCACGCTGCCGCCATACTTACCGTGGAGGGCGCCTCCTTTATGACCTCGGGTCTGGAGCGGCTTATGACCTGCGTGGACGCCGGTGTCAAGATGATCACCCTGACCTGGAACGGCCCTAATGCCATTGCCTCGGGTAACCAGACCACCAACGGGTTGAGCTCCTATGGCAGGATTGTGGTGTCTGCCATGGAGGCCCATAAGGTGGTGGTGGACGTCTCTCATCTCAACGACCAAAGCTTCTGGGACGTGATGGAGGCCACCTCCCGTCCCGTTGCCGCCAGCCATTCCAACCTGCGTAGCGTGTGCGGACACCCCCGCAATCTTACGGACGAGATGTTTCGGGCCATCGTTGAGCGGGGCGGCGTAGTGGGCCTGAACTACTGCCCCTATTTCCTGGTTGACGAAGGGACCAGGGACGCTTCGCCATCAGACCTGCTCAGGCACGTGGATAGGATGCTGTCCCTTGGCGGGGAGCGGGCGGTGTGTCTGGGAAGTGATTACGACGGCTGTGACGCGCCGGAGTGGATCCGTCCGGCCTCGCGGGTTGGCTGGCTGCATCAGCTGTTGACCAGGGAGTTTGGCGCGGATATTGCGGATGCCATCTGCTTTGGCAATGCCGCCAGGTTCTTTGCGGACAACGAGGCCATTTAGGGTGTGCCTGTATAGGTGAATGCTCAATAGGGCGCAGCTGAATATACGCGCCCCTGTGGCCTGGGCTGCTACAATGGTGTCGTGGCCTGGCTTGTGCGGGGCATGAGGGTTGGTCCTGGTTCGGCTGAACGGGGTGATCTGGTGCAGCGGTTTGACGTGGCAATCATTGGCGCCGGGGTGGCAGGAGCCTGCCTTGCCCGGGAGCTGGCGCGCTATCAGCTTGATGTGGTGGTGCTTGAGGCGGGAATTGATGTGGCCAACGGAGCCACCCGGGCTAACAGCGGCATCGTTCATGCGGGGTTTGACCCCCACCCGGGCACTAGGAAGGCCCGCTATAATGTGGCGGGGTCTGCTCTGTTCCCCCAGTGGGCATCTGAACTGGGGTTTCCCTATGTAAATAACGGGTCTTTAGTGTTGGCCTTCTCCCAGGATGAGCTTGAGGCCCTTGAGGGCCTGCGTGAGCGGGGGCATCGCAATGGGGTGCGGGGCCTGAGGCTAATTGATGCTCAAGAGCTGCGGGAGTTAGAGTCCAACGTGTCCCCTGAGGCGGTAGGCGCCCTGTGTGCCCCTACCGGAGCCATCTGCGATCCCTATCAGCTGTGCTGGCGTGCGGCGGAAAACGCCGCGGATAACGGGGTGAAGTTCTGGTTTGACGCCCGAGTGGTGGAAGTGAGGCCTGCGGGGCAGGACGGCGGTCAGCCAACCCCTGAGCTTGCGGGGCAGGACGCTTCGCCAGGATATTGCATCCATCTTGCCACCGCTGCCGCCGATGCCCGATTCTGTGGCGGGCAGCGGGAGCTGCGTGCCACGTGCGTGGTGAACTGCGCGGGCACCCATGCGGGAGAGATCCATAACATGGTCAGTGGCGTGCAACTGGAAATCACGCCTCGGCGCGGCGAATATTGCCTGATGGATACTGATGTAGGCGGGTTGTTTGGCCACACTATGTTCCAGGCGCCTACGGCGATGGGCAAAGGTGTGCTGATTACCCCGACGGTTCATGGCAACTTGCTGGTGGGGCCTAATGCCTGTCCCCAGCAGGACCCGGACGATACATCCACCACCGCCCAGGGCCTTGCGGAGATTGTGGCCAAGGCCAGGCGGACCTTCCCGGGGCTGTCCACCAAGCCGCTGATCACCAACTTTGCGGGAGTGCGGGCTGGGTCACGGTATCAGGATCTAGCCCTTGAGCCGGGGGACTTTGTCATCGGCCAGCCTGCGGACGCCCCCGGGTTCTTTGACGTGGCCGGCTTTGAGAGTCCGGGCTTGACCTCCGCCCCTGCGGTTGCCCAGGACCTGGCGGCTCAGATTGCCGGCCTGCTAGGGGCCCAACCCAAGGCGGATTTCAACCCCCGCACGGCCATACCCAGGATGTTTTCCCAGCTGGCCCCCGAAGAGCAGGCCGCCGCTGTAGAGGCGGACCCTCGGGCTGGCCGGATGCTGTGCCGATGCAATTCGGTGACCCAGGCAGACATTGCCGCCCTATTCTCAACTCGGCTGCCGGTGCTGTGCATGGACGCTATCAAGTGGCGGGCAAACGCCATGATGGGCCGCTGCCACGGAGGCTTCTGCATGCCGGAGATCTCCAAGACCGTGGCGGCCTGGGGCGGTGTTGCGCCGGATGACTTCCCCAAGCGATGGCCTCAGGAAAGCCTGCTTGCTCAGGCTCCTGATGATTACTGCCAGCTTGCCGCCGAATCCGTTGCTGAAGACGTTCAAAGGCGCGTTCAGCATGACGAAGCGTCCTGCCCCGCAGATGAAGCGTCTTGCCCTGCGGGTGAGCCTCGTTGGGATTATGACGTGGTGTGCATCGGCGGCGGTGCGGCGGGGATTGCCGCGGCAACCGCTGCCGCGAAGGAGGGCGCGCGGGTTGCCCTGGTGGATAGGGAGTCCAACCAGGGAGGCATTCTCAAACAGTGCATCCATAATGGTTTTGGCCTGCACAGGTTTGGGGTGGAGCTGACGGGGCCTGAGTATGCCAGCCGTGAGCTGGCGGCGCTGTCGGCGGTGGCATCCAGCACGGCCGACCAGGCAGTTCCCGCATTCACCGAGTCTGGCTCTAAGGGAGCATCGGACGCCCAGGCCCATACTCCCTTTGGTGGCGTCACGATAATCCCCCAGACCAGCGTTATGGAAATCATTCCCCCTGACCAGTACGGAATCCTGGGGGTGTCCTGCGTGGGTCCTCGGGGGGTGGCCACCTTGCACGCAGGTGCGGTGGTGATTTCAACCGGTTCTCGGGAGCGGGGAGCGGGAGCCCTCAACACTCCAGGCACGCGGCCTGCAGGAGTCTTTAGCGCTGGCAGCGCCCAGAATTACATGAACCTGCAGGGCTGCCTGCCAGGTAAAAAGGTGGCCATTTTGGGATCTGGGGACATTGGTCTGATCATGGCCAGGCGTCTCACCTTTGCAGGTGCCCAGGTGGTGGGGGTGTTTGAAATCAATCCGGAGCCATCCGGCCTGCGCCGCAACATCGTTCAGTGCCTGGAGGACTTTGACATTCCTTTGTTCACTTCTACTACGGTGACGGAAATTCATGGCAGCCCTCGGCTCACCGGCGTTACAGTCAGTCAGGTGGATGCCTCCTACGTGCCCATCCCCGGCAGCCAGCGGCTGGTGCCCTGCGATACCCTGCTGCTGTCGGTGGGGCTGATTCCGGAGAATGCCCTTGCTCAGGCGGCAGGCATCCAGATGGATCCCGTAACCGGCGGTGCCGTGGTGACCAGCCATTTTGAAACCAGCATTCCGGGGGTGTTTGCCTGCGGAAATGCCCTGCATATCCATGATCTGGTTGATTTTGTTTCTGACGAAGGGGACCAGGCCGGAAGAAACGCCGCTCTGCATGCCCTGAGGGGTAGAGGCTCGGGCGCATGGGAGCGCGGGACCTCTGGGCGGGAGGCCCAGGACTGGTCGGGCTGCCCTGATCAGGACAGCCCGAAGCGGGCGGCCCAGGACGCTTTGATAATTCCCACACGGGCGGGCAGAGGGGTGAGATACGTGGTGCCCCAGCGTTTGGTGGTGCCCGAGGCTGCAGGCGGACAGGCACCCGAGAGAGCGGACGGTCCAGTTACCCTGCGCTTGCGCACCCTGCGAGCATTCCAGCGGCCTTTGTTGGTGGCTCAAGCACTTGACCAGGAAGGACGGCAGGTTGCCCGCAAGGCCAAGCGGGTCATGGTGGCGGTGCCTGCGCAGATGCAGAGCCTAGCGCTTGACAAGGAATTCTTGCGGGCGGCCCAAGAAGGCGGCGCCGTCCGGATTGAGGTGGAGGTCGCGCAATGAGTGGCGGATGGGAAGCAGCGGAGTTTGTGAGAGAGTACACCTGCATCTGCTGTCCTTTGGGGTGCAGCGTGCAGGTAAGGCTTGCGCCGGCGAAAGGCCCAGGCCAGGAAGGCTGCCTTGAGGCCCTGTCTGCAACCGGGGCAACCTGTAAGCGGGGTGTGGATTATGCCATGGCCGAGGCAGTGAGCCCTGTGCGCATGGTCACCGCGGCGGTGCCTGTGGAAGGTAGGCTTGAGCCCCTGAGCGTAAAAACCTCCCAGCCGGTGCCAAAGGACCTGATTAGGCCCGTACTTGAGGATATCGCCGCATTACGGCTACGGCCCCCTGTGATTGAGGGGGCCGTAGTGCTGCGTGATGTGCGGTCAACGGGTGCGGACGTGGTGGCCACCAAGTCTGTGGTGTAGGGGCCGAAGGATGGGGCTGGGGCCCAGTGCCTAGCGCGCGAAACCCGGTGTTAGAACAGCATGGGGGCTGCCATGGCGATTGCCACGATAACGCCCACGATGGACTCGCCTCCAAGTAGGCCAGAGGCCACCACCAGGCCGGTCTGGTCCGCCTTCTCCTTTTTGGCGGCGCGCTCCTCTTCGGAGAGGCTCTTGTCCCGATTGCGGACCACGGCGTCATAGACCAACTTGACAATGCAGCCCAAGAATGCGGACAGGGTCATGTAGAAGGGCAGGTACACGCCAAGACCCACCATCATGGCGGGCAGGCCCATCCAGTACAGGATGATGCCGATGACAAGGCCTGCCACAAAGGCGCCGATGTTGGGGATACCGGAGATCATGGTGGCAACCACGCTCGCCTGGGCGGCAACGAAGTCCTTGCCTGGGCCAAAAGCGTCTGCGCCATAGGCGGTGATCAGGGTGTACATGACCACGGCGGCAATACCAGCACCCACCAGGCCGCCGATTGCCTGGCCGATGACCTGGGCCTTGGGGCTGGTGCCCAGCACGTGTCCCGCTTTGAAGTCGTTCATGACATCGCCGCCTAGGCCGCAGGCCACGGCGATGATGGCGGCCACGAAGAACAGCTGCATCTGAGGGGTGTCGCTAATGGCCGCCACAAACAGCAGCACAATCAGACCGAAGATCTCCATAGGGTCGATGCCGGTTTGGCCCACGGACTGGGCGGACATGGCAACGGTGACAAAGGAGAGAAGCACCACGATGATGCTGGCCACAGGCCCGATGCCCAGCATCATGCAGATGGCCAGGGCAACGGCGGCCACCACCAGGGCGATGATGCCGGTCTTGGACTTTGCGGCGGCGTGGGATCCGGTGGTGCCTGCGGCTGCGGAGTTGGGTGCGGCAGCGGCGGTAGCGCTGGCCTTACGGCTGCGGCTCCAGGCTGCCAGGGCTTTGCACCCCTTAGGCAGCACGTCCTTGAGGACCACGGCAATGCCGCAGCCCATCATAAGTCCCATGCCCAGTGAAGAGTTGAAGGCTTGGCCAAAGGCCACGTCGTACAGGCCTGCGGAAGAACCGCCGGTGACAATCACAACCTGGATGATGCCGCCGATGGCCCAAGTCAGCATGGCACCGGCACCAACCAAAAAGCCAACGGAAAGCATCATGGGGCTCAGGTAAATGCCAAAGATCACGCCAGGTACGTTGATGGTGTTAAGCACCATGGCGGGGACGACTCCCACCAGGTCTCGCAGGGCGGCAAACACGCCGGCAAAGCCCATGGCGCCGAAAAGCTGCAGGCCCACCTTGCCGCCTTTGTCGCCAGCCTTGAGGGTCTCCGCCGCGGCCTGGCCGATGGGAAACTCCAGTTGCTGCTCCTCCACGAACTGCGTGCGCAGGAAGGCGCAGGCAACGAGACCCAGGGCCACGCCGGCCAGGGCAATCAGGAGCATATGGACAAAGGACGCTTCGCCAAGTCCAAGAATCCAGATACCGGGAATGGTGAAGGCAAGACCGCCTGCCACCATAGCGCCAGCGGACATGATAGTGTGGGTGACGTTGGCCTCGTTAAGGGAACGGGAGCCGAAAGCCTTTAGGAAGAAGAGGGAGATGAGGGCCGCAAAAATGATGGGCCAGGGGAGGGCGCCCATTTTTAGGGCGGTGTAGATTGAGGCTGCGGTGATGATCACGCAGCCTACGCATCCAATCAGGATGCCGCGGAGGGTCAACTGACCCTTGATATCGTTCATATGCACTTCTTTCTCGTATATCCGCTCCCTCCTTTGCGGGAGTCGGGTTACGAGGGGCAAGTATACCCATACGGCTTATGATCTAAGTCGTGAATTCCCACAAAACCAAGATTCTGACCGTGATGACGAAGCGTGCACGGCGCGATGCAGCCCAGGGCGTGAAGCGTGCCGTGCAGCGAAGCGTACTGGCGCGATGTGGTTCAGAGCGGCGAAGCGTGCTGGCGCTGCCTCTTGCACAGGCGCAGCCAGTGGGCTAGTTCAGTGGGTTTTGAGGCTGGCGCCCTTCCAGGACGTCGATGACCGCCTGGCATGCCCGGGTGCGCAGTTCTATACCGGACTCCTCGCTCCAGTAGGCGGCGTGGGGAGTAAGTACCGTATGGGGCGCGGATAAGATGGGGTGATCGGTCTGGAGGGGCTCGGTCTCAAACACGTCCAGTCCGGCGCCCCATATGCGTCCCTGAGTCAGGGCGTCGGCCAAGGCCAAGGTGTCAACCACGGCGCCCCGCGCGGTATTGACCACGACGGCTCCAGGCTTCATGAGAGAGATTGCCCGGGCATCCACCAAATGATGGGTGTCGGCGCATAGGGCGCAATGCAGGCTGATCACGTCCGCGGTGGAGAACACTTCGTCAAGGTCCAATACCCGATATCCTTCGGGGGTGACGGTGCCAGGGGTGAGGGACCGAGACCAACACACCACGTCAAAGCCGAGTCCCGTCGCCTTACGGGCTGCCGCCTTGCCGATGTCGCCCATGCCGATCACGCCGAAGGTGCGGCCTGCGCACTGGCCCAGGGGTCGGGTGCTGGCATAGGGCCAGATTCCCGCGCGCAGGTTGGCGTCCTGCTCGTTGATGCGCCGCAGGCAGGTAAGGGCTAGAGCGATGGCGTGGTCGCTGACCACCTCGTTGGCGTAACCGGGGACGTTGCACACGGTGACGCCGAACTCCGTGGCTGCCTGGATGTCAATGGTGTCATAGCCTACGCCGGTGCGGCTGACCACTTTCAAGGTGGGGGAGAGGGCCTCAAAGACCTGGCGGGTGAAGACGCCGTATGAGGTGATGATGCCGGCTGCACCCTTGGCGTTCTGGATTATCTGCTGGGGTTCTCGGCCGGGATGGCAGGAGACCTGAAAGCCGCGGGGCTCACACATGCGCTTTTCCAGGTCGAATTCGTCAAAGTCAAACTCGCAGATGGCGATATGGGGCGAGGCGGTGGTCATGGGGTGTTTCTCCTATCGGGGCTGCCGTGGCGAAGCGTGCTTTGGCTGATGGAATTGAGGGCGGCGTTTAGGCTTTATCCGGGGGTTTGGTGCAACGATTATTCCAGGTCGCAGGCGGCTTTAAGCCCGTAGGCGGGGGATGCGGCGCGGACGGCGGTCAGGATTGCCTGCTCCATCACGTTGGCGGCAAGGGACCCTACCAGGTCTACAGGGGCATCAACGGTGCCACGGGGGCCCTGCTCGGACAGGGACAGGGCATAGATGCTGTCTCCGTCCATACCGGTGTGCACAGGGGTGATGGCCCGAGCGAAGCCGTCATGGGCCATGCCCGCCACCTTGGCAAGCTGGGCTTTATTCAGATTGGCGTTGGTGATGATGGCGCCGATGGTGGTGTTGGTGGTGGGACCGACCTGGGCGGCAGCGGCCTGGGCGGCGGGCGTGGCCTCGGGCGTTGCGGACATCTGGGCCTCGTAGCCTCCGACGAGGATTTGGTCGGTGGAGAGCAGGCCGTTCTTTTCCGGGTTGAGCACCCCTGCGATCCGTCGGCCCGTTGTAGAATCTCGTACATCGCCTATGGCGTTGACTACCACCAAGGCGCCTACTATGAGATTTCCAGCCTTGATGGCGTGGGAGCCGATGCCGGATTTCATGCAGAATTCGGGGCCAAGAATCTTGCCTACGGTGGCACCGCATCCAGCACCGAAGTTGCCGTCCGTATAGGTGCCGCCATCAATCCATGCCGCCTGGCATGCGGCATAGCCCATGTCTGCATCGGGTCTGGTAAACGGGTCTCCCACCCCCAGGTCAAAGATATCCGACTGGCATACCAGGGGCACATGGACCGGCCCCACCTCAAGGCCGATGCCCTGTTCCTCAAGAAACCTCATGACGCCGCCTGCGGCATCCAGGCCAAAGGCGGATCCTCCCGCCAGCACCACGGCGTGGATGGCCTCTGCTTGGGCCAGGGGATCAAGGATGCGGGTATCCCGAGAGGCGGGTCCGCCTCCACGGACGTCTATGCTGGCTGCCATTGCCGAAGGCGCCAGGATCACGGTAAGCCCCGTGGCTGCCTGGGCATCCTCCACCTGACCGATCTTGATTCCGGGAATCTGGGTGATGGGGATGAGTTCCATAGCGCTCCTTGGGTTGGTCTTTTTGCCTCGTGGGGGTTATAGCACAACCAGTAGGGCATCACGTATCCCAACCAGGCGGACGGGACGCTTCGTCATGAATATGAAATGCATAACACTGGTGAAACATGCATGAAATATGAATAAAAATACCAATTACAGAAGAATTCACGAATATTGTTGCATTGTATTTCCAATAGGGCTATTGTGCATGAAGTCAATTTTGCGCTGCCTGCGCTGCGGCTTCTGCGCATTGCGGGTCAGTGGGCAGCATAGTACGGAATCATCTATCACCCTCCGGAAAGGGGATCATCATGGAAAAAGAACGCGTCGTGCTTGCGTATTCCGGCGGCTTGGACACCTCCGTGTGCCTGAAGTGGCTCATGGTGGAGAAGAACTTGGACGTCATTGCCATTACCGGCAATGTGGGTCAGGATGAGAAGGACCTGGCGGAGATCAAGCAGAAGGCTTTGGACCTGGGGTGTATTGCCGCGGACGCCGTGGACATGCGCGATGAGTACGCCGCGGACTTCCTGACCTACGCCATTAAGGCAAACGGCCTGTATGAGAACCAGTATCCTCTGCTTAGCGCCCTGAGCCGTCCGCTGCTGAGCAAGTACATGGTGGAGATTGCCCACCAGTATGGCGCCAAGTATATCGCCCATGGTTGCACCGGTAAGGGCAACGACCAGGTTCGTTTCGAGACCAGCATCCGGGCTTTGGACCCCTCCATCACCATTTTGGCCCCCGTGCGGGAGTGGGACCTCCATTCCCGTGACGACGAGATGGAATGGGCTCGCGCCAACGGCGTTCCGGTTCCCACCACCAACAAGAAGCCCTACTCCATTGACGACAATCTGTGGGGCCGCGCCATCGAATGCGGTGTGCTGGAGAACCCTTGGAACGAGCCTCCCGATGACATCTGGACTATGACTGCCGAAGTGAACGACGCCCCCGATGAGCCCGAGTCCGTGGAGATCGCCTTTGAGGCTGGCGTTCCTGTGGCCCTTGACGGTCAGGAGATTGGCTTGGTGGATCTGATCATCAAACTGAACCAGATTGCCGGCAAGCATGGCTTCGGCAGGTTGGATATGATTGAGAACCGCCTTGTGGGCGTCAAGTCCCGTGAGTGCTACGAGACCCCTGCCGCCTCCACCATCATCAAGGCCCACAAGGCCCTTGAGACCATCTGCCTAGACCGCGAGACCATGCACTTCAAGCACGTCGTGGAGCAGCAGTGGGCCACCTGTGTGTACTACGGCCAGTGGTACTCCCAGCTGAAGAACTCCCTGGACGCCTTCTGCCAGGAGACCCAGAAGTTTGTGACCGGCACCGTTCGGCTGCGCTTCCACAAG
This sequence comes from Eggerthellales bacterium, assembly GCA_029101185.1. Lineage (GTDB taxonomy): Bacteria > Actinomycetota > Coriobacteriia > Coriobacteriales > Eggerthellaceae > Slackia. Next base: position 11,974 of record JAQXQN010000130.1, read on the forward strand.
GGCAACTGCACCGTCACCGGCCTGAAGTCCGACTACAGCCTCTATGATTACGGCTTGGCCTCCTACTCTGCCGACGACACCTTTGACCACGCCGCCGCCAAGGGCTTCATTGACCTGTCCAGCCTGCCCTTTGTGGTGTGGTCTGGCAAACAGGGCCCGGCTTCCTGCTAGACTGGGGCCTTGGCGCGCTGCCACCCAGGCGCCTTCCCAGGATACTGACGCGGGCGTTTCGCACCCGCGAGGGAATGACGCGGGTGCCGTGCGCTCGCAGAAGAAATAGGAGGAACTATGGCACTGTGGGGCGGAAGGTTTGAAGGCGGCGTGGACGCCTTTACCCAGGAGTTTGGCGCATCTCTTGAGGAGGACAAGGTCCTGGCCCACCAGGATATTGCGGGCTCAAAGGCCCATGCCAAGATGCTAGGCCAGCAGGGGGTGATCAGCCAAGAGGACGCCCAAGCCATTCGTGAGGGCCTTGACGAGATTGACGCCAGGATCACTGCTGGAACCTTTGTCTGGGACGTGAACGACGAGGATGTCCATATGGCTGTGGAGGGCGAACTGACCCGGGCCATTGGTACCGCCGGTGCGCGGCTGCATACCGGTCGCAGCCGCAATGACCAGGTTGCCACCGATATCCGTCTGTGGGCCAAGGATCAGTGCGAGAAACTGATGAATCAGAATCTGGCCCTCAGGCAGGTGCTGATTCAGAAGGCAGAGGACCACTTTGATGTGGTGATGCCTGGCTACACCCATCTTCAGCACGCTCAACCGGTGCTCTTCAGCCATCATATGTTGGCCTACTATTGGATGTTTACCAGGGATTACGCTCGTCTGAAGTACGCCTATATGGCGGCGGATGTCAATCCTTTGGGCAGTGCCGCTCTGGCGGGTACCACCTACCCCCTGGACCGATTCGCCACCACCCAGGAGTTGGGCTTTAAGGCCCCCAGCCACAACTCCCTTGACGCGGTGTCCGACAGGGACTACCTGCTTGACCTGGAGTATGCCTGTAGCGTGTCCATGATGCACCTGAGCCGTTTGTGCGAGGAGCTGATCCTGTGGTCCTCCACGGAGTTCGGGTTCATCACCATGTCCGATTCCTTCTCCACTGGCTCTTCTATCATGCCCCAGAAGAAGAACCCGGACTTCGCGGAGCTGATCCGCGGCAAGGTGGGACGAGTCTACGGGGATCTTACTCAACTGCTAGTCACTATGAAGGGCCTGCCTCTGGCCTACAACAAGGATCTGCAGGAGTGCAAGGTAGGCGCCATTGACGCTGCCAAGACCCTCTACGACTGCATGTATTGCATGGAGGGCATGATTGCCACCATGTCCCTGCACGAGGATGTGATGTTGGCCCAGTCCGCCGCTGGGTTTACCGCCGCCACCGATGTTGCGGATTACCTGGCCAAACGGGGGATTCCCTTCCGCGTGGCCCACGAGGTTGTGGGAAACACCGTGCTCTACTGCGAGAAGGCAGGCAAGGGGCTTGAGGACCTTTCCCTTGAGGAGCTGAAGCGGGCTGCTGCCGAAGTGTCCCAGGAGGCGGCGGATTTGTACGAGGCGGACATTGCCTCCGCCCTGGACCCTTCGTCAATTGCTCGGGCCCGTAACACCTACGGCGGCACCGGTCACGACGCGGTTGCCCAGCAGCTGCAGGAGGCAAAAGATGCCCTGGCCAAGGACGCAGGAAGCGTGTCCTCAGGCCGCATAGGGGAGTGCTAGGCCGCTAGTCAAGAAGGGCCTTGTCCTTCGGGTCTCCCGTCAGTCCATAGAGGTCTTTGGCATAGCTGATGGCTGCGCTTGTGGCGTTGTTGTCCCGGCAGAGGGCAATCGCCCGTCTGAGAATCTTGCAGGCCGTAGCGCTTGGTCCAAAGGGGATGTCTGCGTCCTCAAGCAGCTGATATGATTGGACAATGTCTATGGTTCCGTACGCTTCGGGATGGTTGCGCTCAACGTATCGGAGCAGGTCAAGGGCGTCTTCTGAATCCTTGAATATCAGGCTGATCTGGGATAAGGCCGCCGCGAATTTGAAATCAAGCCTTTCTGAGGCGCAGATTGCCTTGCGCAGGTACCACAGGGCCATGGCATCCGGGGTGACGATAAAGGGATAGGCCTGATCAAGGTACTGCTCTGCTTGGGACACCAGATCCAACTCCAGGCAGATGTCCGACGCAATGTAATAGAGGTAAGGGTCTGCGGGATTCCAGGATAGCGCTTCTTTGCAGTACTCCAGAGCCTGGTGGTAATCCTTCATGTCAAAAAGGATTACGGAAGCCAAGTGGTAGAGTCCCGAGGCGTTGAGCTGGATCCTTATTACGCTCTGGTGTTCACTCAGTAGCTCTATTCCGAGCAGGTGTTGTGCCAGATTCTCAAAGCAGCAGTACAGACAGTCTTTAGAGGCAAAGGGTCCTCCAGGCTCCCGAAGCTCTTCAACCATGGATATGTAGGTTTGCAGGATGTCAAGGGCCTTCTCCTGATCCCCTTGGTAAAGAAAGGCGTCGGCTGAGTCCACTGCAATGTCTACTGCTAGAACCTGCAACTTCTCCTGAATCTCTCTGCGTACGGCCGGGTGCTCATCAGCTTGAACAAAGGCTTCGGAGATGATATCGAAATCCGTCGGGTACTCTCCCGTCAGGTCTTCGCAGACCTGCTCCATGAAATCACTGACCTCTTGCTCATGCCGGGCGATGTTGTCCTTATCGGGGCGCCCGAAGATGTCCACGTACAGCCAGCGAATCCTCCATTGGGTGTCAGGGTCGCAGGGGGAGCAGTCCCCACCGAAAAGCCGCGTATCTGTGATTAGGCAGGATAGGTCCCATCCGTCCTGGGCCATGTTGATGAGCTTCTCAAACTCCAGACGGTCGTAATCCTTCCAGGGTTCAAAGGGCAGCACGTTTCCCTCTGCGTCAAAGAAGGTGACGTCAAACCAGTCTCCTTCGTCAACAATCAGTGTGGTGAGCACGTCTCCGGTTTGAGGCTTGGCAATCAGATTCTCAGATTCCTCCTGGTCTTTGAGGGTCTGAGGGTCCGTTTCATCCCAGGTCAGGTACGCGCCAAGGCAAGCCGTGGTGATCTTTATGCCCAGGGTCTGATCAAACTTGTTCTCAAAGGACGTGGCATCCTGCCGCTCAAGCTTTTCTAGGAAGCCCCTCATCTCGATCCGCTTGATGTAGTCGGGGTTTCCCTCCTCATCAACCAGGCCTGCGTAGTTGGGGTCATCCTTGTAATCCGGGATTGGGTGCTCGTCCGCATCAAAGGGCTCAAATTCTTGTTCGTGCAGATTGCCCATGGCCCCTCCTTCATGATTGTTGGAATGGGGACAGGATACACAAGGCGTAGCTCATTGGGTGTCCGAGTTTTGGTACTCGTTAAGGCTTATGCATAAAACTGGATGTACTCACACCACTTTTCGCAGATTAGTGCGTGAAGAGCGCATTGCGGCTTTTGTAAGAGCGCATTGCGGCTTTTGTTAGCCCCTGTTCAGTACATAGATTGCTCTCATGCCCAAGTGAGGAAGGTCTTTGGACAGCTGGAAGTCCAGGCTTGAGAGGGCGCTGATTTTCTCGGCGAAGCGTCCTGTTGCCACCAGTTGGGTCTGATACCCCAGCTCAAGCCACATGCCCCTGATAAGGCCGTCCACCCTGGCCGTTTCGCCAAAATAGACCCCCGAGCGGACGGATTCCGAGGTGGTTCTGCCGATGATCTTCTGTACGGGTTGACGAGAGATGTCTGCTAATTGGGCGGAAGAGTCGTAGAGGGCTTCCACGGAAAGCCTGATGCCGGGGGCAATGGCACCACCGAGGAAGCTTCCCTTATCCCCGATGACGGAGATGGTGGTGGCGGTGCTGAAGTCCGCGACGATGGTGGATGGGCCATAGATAGCCTTGGCGCCAGTGCAGCACGCCACTCGGTCTGCTCCCACCTGGGCGGGATCCTTGTAGTCCATGGCCAGGCCAGTCTTGACACCAGGGCCGATGACCAGGGGTTTCTTGCCAATCATGTCTCTTAGGGCAATGACCCATGCACCTGTGAGGGAGGGAACCACTGACCCAAGGATGGAATCCTGGGGCCTAGGCAGCCCGCGCATGCTTAGGAAGGAGTGAACCATGAGGGCAAGTTCATCGGGGGTGTTGAACTCGTTGGTGGTGGCTGACCAGGTACCCAATAGTTCCGCGCCTTTGAACAGGCCAAGGTCGGTCTGGCCGTTTTCCACCTTGACCGTAAGAAGGATCAGGGTGTTTGTCCCCGATGTGCGGCGGTGGGTTTGAGGCGTGGCGGAACTGCTGGTCATGGGGTCTCCTGGGTGGTTACTGGGTTGCGGGACGCGGAGGACGCGACTGTCCGTGTGGTGGCTGTGGTGATGGTTGTGACCGTGCTGGCCGCGGCGGTTTATTGGACTGCGGCAGAGGGCGCTTCGACAGGGGCTTCATCCTGCTGTTGGGAATCTGAGGCTAGGGGGTCTTTCCTGCGCCTGGGTTCAAGCCACTCGAGGATGAGAGTCTGCAGCGCGGCGATAAGGGGCACGGAGAACAGGATGCCGATAATGCCCCACAGGGTGCCGCCCACGAACACGGCGAAGAGCACCCAGATGCTCGAGACGCCTACGGAGGAGCCCACCACGTTGGGATAGATGAAGTGGCCCTCGATCTGCTGGAGGATGATGAGGAACACCACGAAGATGATGGCCATTTTTACGGAGGTGGAGGCTATGAGCAGCACGCCCACTATGCCGCCGATCCATGCTCCCAGTAGGGGGATAAGGCTGGACACGCCTACCACCAGGCCGATGGATGCGGCGTTGGGCAGGCCCAGGATCACCATGCCGATAGCACATAGGGTGCCCAAGATGCAGGCCTCCAGGCACTGGCCGGAGATGAAGCTGGAGAAGCTGGTGTCGAAGACCCGGACCACGTGGTGGATTTTCCTGTAGGTGGAGTCGGGGAAGAGGGCCAGGCACATGGTGCGTGCGCCGGCGACGGCTCGATCCTTGCCGATGATCAGGTAGATGGAGAACACCAGGGCAATCAGGGCGTTAAGCATGCCGTGAGCAACGCTGGTTCCGAAGTCCACCACGCCGGAGACCACGCCTTCGACCCCTTCCAGGTTTTCGGTGTTGATGCCGTTTGCCAGTTGGGTGGTGATCTGCTCCTGGAGCACTTGGAAGTTGCCGGCAAGGATGCTGGATAGGCCGTCGATCTCCGAGATTGCCTCGAACTCAGAGAGGGCCTGGAGCATGTTGGATAGGGAGGCCATGATGGCGGTCACCGAGGCTACGAGCTCTCGGGAGGCGATGGTGATGGTGAGGGCGGCGATTCCGATGAGCACTAGGAAGGCAAGGGTGACGCACACCGGGCGCCTGGAGGCTAGGAGGGCCTTCGCCTTGGTTTTGGGGAAGTAGATGCGCTCCATTGCCGAGGACAGGAGGTTGACCAGGTACGCGATGATGGCGCCCGCGACGAAGGGGCTCAGTACGGAGATGACCATCTTGACCGCGGAGATGATCCGGTCGCACTTGATGATGAGTACGCAGGTGATGAACACCGCTGCAGCGATGATGGCGATCCAAAGTAGGAGGCGTTTTGACTCTTCTTTGGTTTGGGGTAGGCGGGATGCGAAGTTGGGAGTTGCCATGGCTGTCCTCTGGTGTGTGGGCGGCGGCTTGCGTATGCGGGCGCCGGTCTGCGTAGGTGGTTTTGCTTTCGTAGGCGGTTGTCTTTGTAGGTGGCACTTGTTTGGATGGGTGACATCTTGCGTAGATGACATTTTCTCACTTTGCTATTGCGTCTGCCTGCTCGGTTGCCGTTTGTTTGAAAAACCCCAGGGGATGTGGAGACGCTGGGGATGCGCAATGGTGGAAGCTTGTTGCGCGATGGGAGCGAGTGGGGTGGATATTGGTATGG
>JAQXQN010000131.1 GCA_029101185.1 Eggerthellales bacterium
TCCGGCGCTTCCCGTTGCCACCAGCACCTCCTGACCCGAGTCCATGGGACTGCCAGAGGGCAGGACGTATTCGACCTGGGCACCGCACTTCTCCAGGATGCGGGCGGCCTCCTCGGTGGCGCACACCACCCCGGCCTCCCGAGTAAAGAAGGTGATTCTTCCGGGAACCTGATCAATGCCCAATACGTGAGTGGTCAGGTCCATGTAGGAGATGTCCTCGGCCATGAACTGGTCGAGCCGGGCATCGGGAATGACGAACATGATCATCCTTTCGGGTTGAGGGAAGGCGCGGGCCGGTAGCGCGCGCACGGCACAGAACCGCAACATGCAAGACAACAGCGCCAGGCGGGCAGACAGGCTACATAACGTAGGAACGATCCACCTGGATAACGCAGTTGTGATCGGGGTAAGTCTGCCACACCTTGCTCTGGATCATCCGCTTCAGCTCCGAGGGCTCTATGGGCACCTCGTAAGGCTCCACACAGTCGAAAATCAGATTGGTATGGGTGTCTCCGGGCACCATACGGAAATCGTGGATGCTCATGGACGGGTCAATCTCCTTGACCAGACCGTCTATCCACTCCCGCAGCTGGGAGACCCGAGGATCCTTGGTCACCACGGGGTCAAGGTGAATGACCACCTCCATATGGTCATCCCGGCGAAAGTCCTGCTCAATCCTATCAATGATGTCGTGGCTCTCCAGGACTGGGGTCTCCGCGGGCACCTCTGCATGCACGCTGGCAAAAACCCGTCCCGGACCGTAGTCGTGGACGATAAGGTCATGAATGCCAAGCACCCCAGGATAGGACATAGTCTTCTCCTGGATATGCTCCACCAACTCCGGGTCCGCAGGACGGACAATCAGAGGATCAATGGTGTCCTTCAGAAGACCGACACCGCTATACAGGATAAAGGCGGCCACCGCCATGCCCATATAGGCGTCCAGCTCCACCCCTGAAAAGTGGGACACCAAAGCGGCAATCAGGACCGCAGCGGTGGTGATGACGTCGTTTCTGCTGTCTACGCTGGTGGCAATCAGGGTCTGGCTGTTTATATGGTCTCCCACCTTCTTGTTAAAGACCATCATCCACAGTTTCACCAGGATGGACAACGCCAGCACCACCACCAGCGCCCAGCTAAAGTCCACGGGCTCGGTGTTGAACACCTTCTCGAAGCTGGTCTTGAGCAGCTCAAAGCCCACCACCAAAATCATGGCCGCAACCACCAGTCCGCTGAGGTACTCGTAGCGGCCATGGCCATAGGGATGATCCGTATCGGCAGGCTTGCTTGCCATCCGAAAGCCCAGAAGGCTGATGATATTACTGGCGGCATCAGAGAGATTGTTCAGGGCATCGGCCACAATGGCAACGCTGCCGGCAAGCAAGCCGATTGCACCCTTCGCCCCGCACAGCAGCACATTGCAGACAATGCCCACCATGCCTGCGGTGCTGCCTGCGCTGTTGCGGACTTGGGGGTCCTTCGCATGCTCATAGTTCTTGACAAAGGTCCTCATCAACCATTCGGTCATTACTGCTCCTCAATTAGATAGTACTTCTCCTTCCAGGACGCTTCGGCAAACTCCTGGGAGGTCATATGCCCTGCGCGATGCAGGTCGCAGGCAATCTGGTCCACCAGATCCGCCAGTTCAAGGTTCTCTGTCCACCGAGGGGCTATGGCTCCATAGCCCATCAGCGCACCAAGGATGTTGCCCGCAATGGCGCCGGTGGAATCGCTGTCTCCGGAGTGGTTGACCGCAGCGCGCAGGCAGGCGTCAAAGTCGTCACAATAGCGCAGGGCGGCGTACACGGCAATGGCAAGGGCCTCTTCCCCCACCCATCCTTCACCCAACACGGGGATGTTCACGTCATCGGAGAGGGTATTCTCTGCCAGCTTGCGAGCCTGGACAAGCAACCCGACTTGGCGCTCCACATCCTCGGGGAAGTCCGGAAAGCAATCCGCGAGCATCGGGGCTACATCCGCTAGGAACCTGGAGAGCACCTGGCGGCGACTGTGCAGGTCCTCCGTGGCAAGCGGGTCAACCTCGAACGCGCAGCGGTTCACCAGATAAGCCAGGGCGGCAGCGGAGATAAACCCGAGAGGATGGCCGTGAGTGATGGCTGCGGCCTCGGCGGCAACATAGGGGGCGTCCTCAAGATGGTAGGCAAGACCCACCGGCGCCACCCGCATCACGCCACCACAACCCTTGGAATTGTTGATGAGCTCCATGGTGCTGCCCATCTCGCCGGAGGCAAGGGCGGTCAGGCAGGTGGTTCCTGGGCCTCGCAAGGCGTAAAGCCCCTGTTCATGGCAGAGATGGGTGATATGGGGCGCTTCGTCAAAACTGGGGTTCTGAGTCTGATACCAGTCCAGATATGCCTGGTAGATGTAGAATTCAGGGTCTTCGCAGCGGTTGGTCAGACTCTCATAGGTGAACCCGAAGAGAATTCCAGCCGCGGTGGCTAAGGTCATCTGGGTGTCGTCAGTGATACGACCAAGGCCATCACCCCTGGTCAGGTCATAGTCCTGGATGCCTTCGGGGCCGTAAATGGCGCGAATCTCCCTGTCGCTCTTGAACTCCACCGGGTTGCCCAGAGCATCGCCAGCAGCGCCTCCAAGCAGGCACCCGCGATACTTGTCCAGCAGCAGGTCCGGATCAAAAGACGGACGCAACGCCTCATCCGGCGTCAGATTAGAATCCGAGCGCAAGCAGGACCCCGGATTGCGGCCGGAACCCGATCGCAGGTCAGACCCCGAACTTTGGCACTTCATGGAATCTATCATAGGAAGCCTCCTCCAGCAGCGCGAAGATTTCCGCACGAAAAAGGCCCGCACCGCGGGCCTTTTCAATTTGCAGCATGGTGGGCCGTCAGGGACTCGAACCCTGGACCTTGGGATTAAAAGTCCCCTGCTCTACCAACTAAGCTAACGGCCCGATTATGCAAAGCGGTATTGTAGCGCATCGT
>JAQXQN010000132.1 GCA_029101185.1 Eggerthellales bacterium
ACAGCTCGTCGGCGATGGCCTTGGCCTCCTTATTCTTGGCCAGCAGCACAAACACCTCCGCCTCCCGGGCCGACAATCCATAATCCTCGGCAATCCTCGCGCACTTGAGCATGAACCGCCCCTGTTTACCGTGGGTATCACCTGCGATTTCATTATCTGGCGAAGCGTCCTGCCCACACGGGTCGCCTTTGAGGGATGCCTTGGTTCCGCTTACGCCACACACGCCCACGCCATCGGTGCCCGAAATACCGCCGTCGCCTACGCCATCGGTACCCACCGTGCCACTCACGCCAGCACCACCCACAGCCGACGCGACACCGGCATCGCCTGAAGGCTCCATCGCACTCGCGCCATACTCCATCATGAACTGAGTAGGCGCCATGCACGCCCTGATGTCTCGCTCCCTAATGATGAGCAGGGACAACATCAGGCACACCAGCATCGCCACGGTGACAATCTGCCCCACGGCAGGATCAGGCAGCCCCGCAAAACTGGAATTGCCCACCACAAAGCCCAGGGTCATCGTCAGCGCCACCACACCATAGCCAAATCCATACACGCGAATGGGCGACATCCCCGTCCGATATGAAACCCGAGCAAGAAAATTCCAAGTCACCAAACAAAGCAGGCCGTTGGAAACAGAAGAAATCACGCCCACCATGCTTGCATCAAGCTTAAAAAACGCCAGAGGCATGAGCATCAGCGCCGCTGCCACAAATAGCCGATAGTACAACCGACCAAAGCTGCTCGACTTCTGCCTCCGGGCAATCAACACGCACACCATCGTCACCATGACAATCAGCGCTATGGCAACTTGCCCTCGAGACGCGGAAAACTCCACCGAATCAATCATCCGCGGGTAGATTCCCCTAACCACCGATGCCGTTAGGGTCATAATTGCAAGAAACATGGCGAAGCGTCCAAAGGCCCGAGACATCACCGCTGAAGCGTCGTCTTCCATAGGCAATGCCACCCCAGAGGGGACAAAGGCAACAAACACCGCAAACAGGGGCAAAAGCGCGGTGCCAAGGGCAATCACCCACGCGGAAAAGTACATTGCGGACATGGTGGACAGGCAATAGATCAACACGCCCAGCATAAGAGAAAAGCAGGAAGACAAGGCGGACTTCTTCGTGTCCACCTCTGCGTATAACGCCAAACCCTTCAAGGAGATGAACGCGGTAGTCACCCCGGAGAGGGCAGCGCACAGGTAATACACCGACACAGGCAAAGCCCCCGCAAAAGCGATGCCCATAGTGCACAGCGCACATGCAAAGCCCACGCCGTACATGGCTCGTTTGGAATACACCAGATGTTTCACCCATCTGACAAATACGGCAGAAAGCACCAAGGTGATACCCAGAAACAAGGTTGAGATGATGAACGTGGTGGCGGTGGTTGCATAGGCGTCACCAAGAGGCAGCACGATGCAATCGCCACTATATGTGATAGTAATCCAGGCAACCCAAAACGCCGTGGAATATAGCGGCACCACAGACGAGTACTCCGCAAGCCCCTCCTCTATCTTGCTCATGAGCATCCCCCTTGCTCAGTCCATAAATATCTCACGCTTCTTGCAATCATGAGATGATACCCGAGCATGGAGGCCGCCGTCTTACGAGGTGCGATTTTTCGTCCAGTATTTACTGGCCTCTTAGCCCCATCACCCATCACTCACCATGAGTGATTTTCACAATTCCTGCACAGTCACACACGATGGCGGATATATGAATGCCTTCAATCCCGCCACAATAGCCAAAACGAACAACGCGGCATATCCCATAAAGGAGGCATCGTCATGCCCATGGATTCCGAACTTCAAGACTCCGCAGCCCAGGACCCTGCAATCACCCCCGCACCTTCAGTTGATTCCGCGGCCTGCGCAGTAGACGAGGCCGCAACCCAGGACGCCTACGCAAAGGCCATGGTTGACCTGGAGGTCCTCTTTGATAGAAACCCCGCCTACGGCAGGCTCTACGCCGCCTTGCTACTCCAGTGCCAAGACCAGGTACCGGAAGAGAATGCTGCAGCCATGGCGGACGCTCTCAAAAGTTCCGTAGCCCAGACCCAGGACGGGGCCTCCATCGTCTCCACCCTTGTGCGCAAGGGCGGCGTGGCCCGCACCATCCTAGTGGATGGCCAAGTCTACGCAGGCACCATGGCAGACCTCCAATCCGATGAGTCCATCCCCCAGGAGGCCACGGTGGAGTTTCTGATCCAGACCACCCAGGCGGGGATCGATGCTGCGGAGGCCTACCTGCGCATCATGTCCGTCAACTCTCTACTTGCCCAGGACCCCCAGCGTGCAGACGGGTTCCTACTGGTGATCAAGGAATCTGCAAGCCCCGAGGGCAGTACCACCGCTCAGCTTCAGGAGGCCCTCATCCAGGCGGGCATTATCAAACCCGGCATCCAATCAGCCCAAGAGCTGCACGCAAGCTATTTCACAAGCAAGCTGGAACAACACGGCGCGCTTGTCTGGGATAGGAAGCGTTGGCGGGCCACCCAGGAGGGAATGGCCATGCTGGACGCTTCGATGTAAGCACAACGCAAGGTAACGGAAGGAAGAAAGAGGAGGTAGATATGGGCCAAGCAACCATGAGTCGCCGCAGGTTTATGCAGGCGGCCGGCGCGGTCACCGCTGCATGCGCAGTGGGCATGACCGGATGCAGCGGTGTGAAGGAAGAACCCGAAGCACCGGTGGATGACGCTCCCGTGGTGGAGGATGAAATCATCTGCTCATCCTGTCGTGCATGCATCTCCAACTGCGGCGTGTTGGTGCACGTCCGCGACGGACGCGTGGTCAAGATCGAGGGAGACGTTCGCGACCCCATGTCCAAGGGCACCGTCTGCGCAAAGGGCCTGGCAGCCATTCAGGCGCTGTACAACCCCATGCGCATGAAGTACCCCATGAAGCGCGCCGGCGAGCGCGGAGAGAACAAGTGGGAGCGCATCACCTGGAAAGAGGCGGTGGACACCATCGTCACCAACATGCTGGAGATCTACGACCAGGACCCCATGCAGTTCATCATCTCCACTGGTGGCGGCGGCAACCCCCAGTTCTTCGGCCTGCACCGCTTCCTGCAAGCATATGGCGGCGGCAACTTCTTTGAGCCTGGCTGCGCCCAGTGCTACCTGCCCCGCATGTGCACCATGCCCATGCTCAACGGCTGCAACGACACCTCCATCTCCGACTCCACCGTCTGCGAGATCTACTACGAAGGCGCCGAGCCCACCTGCACCGTGCTGTGGGGTGCCGACCCGTCCCAGTCCCACATCACCTCCGGCGGCCGCGCCATGGCCGATCTGCGTGAACGCGGCACCAAGACCGTGGTTATCGACCCCCGCTTCACCCCCGATGCCGCCAAGGCTGACGTCTGGCTGCCCATCCGCCCCGGCACTGACGTTGCCATGGGCCTGGGCTGGGTCAACTACATCATGTCCAACAAGCTCTACGACGAGACCTGGTGCAAGCAGTGGACCAACCTCCCCTTCCTGATCAACGAGGAGACCAAGCTGCTCTACCACGCTGATGAGCTGGGGATTGGCGAAGCGACCGACTACGTTGTCTGGGACAATGCCGCTGGTGCCCCCGTTGCCATGGGCTACCCCACCGATATGAACGTGGACTTCGCCCTTGACGGGGAATTCACCGTTAACGGCAAGGCCAGCCGCACCGCATTCCGCGCCATCTGGGATGTGGCCGAAGAGTGGACCCTGGATAAGACTGCTGAGACCACCTGGTGCGACGCCGCCGATATCGAAGCCGGTATCAAGCTCTACGTGGAGGGTTCCCCCCATGCCGGCATCGGCCTGGGTGTTGCCACCGACCAGTACGAGCAGTCCTGCCAGGCTCCCGAAGTTGTGACCATCATCGAGTCCCTCATGGGCAACTACTGCCACCAGGGCAACACCATCCAATCCCGTAAGAACCAATCCCTGGGCACCTACTTCCTGTTCCCCTTCAACCTGTTCGGACCCAACGAGCTCGCCCCCACCGAGGATGTGGTCAGCCGCCGTCTGGGCGTCATCGAGCACAAGGGCCTGAACTTCTGGATGGCCTCTCATATCCCCACCATCATGAACGCTGCCGCCACCGGAGAGCCTTATCAGCCCAAGATGTGGATTGACCGCTCCGGCAATAAGCTGGCCATGGTGGGCGACGCTACCACCTTCGCCGAGTCCATGAAGAACATCCCCTTCATCGTCCACATGGGCCTGAACATCTCCACCACCTCCGTGGAGCTGGCAGACATGATTCTGCCCACCGCAGAATGGCTGGAGACCGCCTACGGCGCAGACCGCTGCAACGTATGGTTCATCCGCCGGGACGTGGTGCATCTGTTCGAGCACATCGACGAGACCTTCGTCTGGTCCATGCTGGTTGAAGAAATGGCTAACCGCGGCCACGAGCAAGCAATCAAGGCCTTCGATCCTGAGATTTGCGGCCCTGCCGGCCCCTACTGGCACAGCTACGACGAGTACAAGGCCTACCTGGCTGGCTTTATGTCCTCCTCTTTCGGCGAGCAGTGGACCTGGGAGCAGGCATGCGAGAAGCTGCCCGCAGAGTTCGACACCATGGAGCACTGGATCACCTCCACCTACGAGTCCTACGAGCAGATTGGAGAGGATGGCCTGCCTGTAGGCTTCGCCACCAACTCCCGTCGTGCGGAGCCCTACGCCGAAGCCATGACCATCACCGGCCGCACCGGCGGTCCCACCGGCTCCTCCTTCTGGGACGGCTACGTACTGCCTCCCGCATCCGTGGACTACGAGCCCGTTCCCCATTACGTGGAGCCCGCCGAGAGCCCCGTCACCGATACCGAGTTCCCCTATGTGCTCACCGAGGGTCGCGTGCCCATGTACCATCACGGCACCCTACGCAACGTCCCCTGGCTGCGCGAGATCTATCCCGTGCCCCAGACCTGGATCAACCCGGTCACCGCTGCGGAGATTTGTGTGGAGGACGGCGACTGGTGCTATGTGGAGTCCCGCCGCGGTAAGATTCAGGGTCGCGTCCACATCACCGAGGGCGTAGCGCCCAAGGTCATCTATCAGGAGCGCTTCTGGAATCCGGAGCTTTTGAACTCCAGCGATCCCAGCCGTGCCTGGAAGGCCATGAACGTCAACATCCTGACCAAGAACGATGCGCCCTACAACCCCGAATACGGCACCTACACCCTGCGCGGAATCACCGTCAAGGTGACCAAGGCCGACAGTGCACCCGAGGGCGTTTGGTTCGCACCTGAGGACTTTGAGCCTTGGCTGCCTGAGTTCACCGAGGAAACGGGAGGAGGTTATGCCGTCTATGACGCGTAACGCTATCGTCGTCAACCTCAACCGTTGCATCGGCTGCTTCGGTTGCGAGGTTGCTTGCAAGCAGGAGAACGATGTTCCCCTGGGAGAATACTGGAACAAGGTCGAGATTATCGGACCTCTGGGGACCTTCCCCAAGATCAAGCAGTACTGGCTGCCCACCATGTGCCAGCAGTGCACCAACGCCCCCTGCGTTGACGTGTGCCCCACCGGCGCCTCGAAGCGCGACGAAGAGACCGGTCTGGTGATTATCGATCGCGAGACCTGCATCGGCTGCCAGTCCTGCATGTCCGCCTGCCCCTACGGTGTGCGCTCCTACAACGAGAAGGCCGGTGTGGTTGGCAAGTGTATCGCCTGCAACCACCTGGTCAAGCAGGGAAAGAACCCAGCCTGCGTGGACGCCTGCTGTGGACAGGCCCGCACCTTCGGCGATCTGGACGACCCCGAATCCGCCGCCGCTAAGGCAGTGGCTGCCGCCGGAGCTGACGCCCATCAGTTCGCGGACAGCGGCAACGGCCCCGCTACGGTCTACATTCTCTCCGAGAAGATTGCCCCGTGGCAGGAAGACCAGCCCACTCCCTTTGCTGATCTGAAGTTCTAGGATTGCTGATTAGGCGCTGTCGAAGCGTCCTGGGCACTCGAACAATCTGTGGGTACCAGGACGCCTCCCACCCTGGGCGGCACAACTCAAGATGTTGCCCAGGGAGCCGCTCGCAGCGCTAGGACTTCCCTCAGCCCTCCCAGCCGCCCCGGGATTCAAAAATCCCGGGGCGGTGTGCACCCTCATGATTCGTGTAGAATCCCATCCAGACCCCACGCTCACGCAACGGAAAGGCGGATATACCATGACCGACATCATTCAGGAGCCCCAAGAGGCATACACCGACTCCCAATATCTCATGGATACCGCAGGGTTTCTGCATACCCTTTCCAGCATCCTGTTCCTAGAGCTGACCCAAACCCAGATTGACGCGCTGAAAGACCTTGACTGGGCGCAGATGGTCACCGATGACATGGGTCCTGAGATGGCATCCGGCTACAAGGGTATTGG
>JAQXQN010000133.1 GCA_029101185.1 Eggerthellales bacterium
TAGGGGGCTGTGCGTTGGGGTGTATTTTTCGCACACCCGCTTAGCTCGTTGCTTCGCAACAGCGCACGCTCGCTTAGTTTTTAATCAACGGAAGCCGGCTTAGGCCGGCTTCCTCTTTTGGTTTTCGCAGTGTGCCGAAAAAACACCCCAACGCACAGCCAAGCGTGTCAACCGAGGTTGGGGAATTGTGGCGGGGTCTCCAGCGCATGGAATTCGCCCTTGCTGGGGGAGGGGTTCTTGCCCGGAGCTGCAAGCAAATGCAATTAAATGGAGATGCTCATGCCGTCGGCAGCGGCAATGACGCGGCCCTCGTATTGCTCCAGGTAGGCGTTGAGTTCCACCAGCGTGATGGGCTCCACGTAGTGCATGCACAGGTGCGTGAGGTAAATCTTTTTGGCCTCCAGCTCAAAGCCTTCCTCAATGCAATCCTGCACGCAGTGGTGGGCCTGGGGCGCTGGGCAGCTTTTCCAATAGGTGGCGTCCATAGCCAAAACATCTACGCCGCGTACGCGCTCGGCGGTTTCCGCGGGCAAGCGACCGGTGTCGCTAGCGTAAAACAGGCGCGTTTCCGGCGTTTCAATAAGGTAGCCATAGGTGCCCGCTGCGTGGGTCACCGGCAGGGCGGTATAGCGCACGCCGTCGAATTCGTGGGTCTCGAAAGGCTCCAAGCAATGCTCGTCCAGGGCGTAGTTCATGTAGTGAAATTCCTGATTCACCTCGGCCAGCGTCAGGGCGCTTGCATAGGTGGGAATGGCTGCTCGCGTGCGAAGCTGCATCATGTATTCCATTTCGCACAAGCCCGAAATGTGGTCGGAATGGCAGTGGGTAAGCAGCAGCTCGTCGAACTGATATACCTCTTCGCGAATGAGCTGGTGGCGCGTGTCGGGCGGCGTATCAATGAGCAAAATACCGCCTTCGCTGCGAACCATGGCGCCGCAATCGCCGCGACGAGCGGCGGGGTTTTGACGCGCCTCTTGGCACGCAGGGCATTCGCAGAAAAACGCAGGAACACCGCATCCTGCGCCTGTTCCCATGAAGGTGAAGGTGTGTTTTTTCACGGGCGTACTCCTTTTTACGCGGCAGGTTTACCTATTTTTGGGCAATTGAGGTTATCTACCCGCAAATTATACCGCTCCCCGTTTAGGTTACCTATTTATCTCGGCGAGTTAACCTTTTCTGTGGCGGGGGGTGTGCGTTTTCGATATAATCCATCAATTGGATTGGTGCGCATTTTTACGTCATGTACACAAGTGCAACCTTGATGCAGTACTTGCGTGCATGAGGGGTGTGCGACCAATCTGGCCGCGGGAAAAGTAACGCGGTCAAGTAAAAAGACGAGAAGAAGAGGAAAGGTAGATGGCTAAAACTGAAGGTGAGGGCTTGCTGAAGCGCATTCTGCGTAAGCCCGACAACAACACCGAAGTTGACATCAACGCTCCTGGCGTCGAAGTGGTGAAATCTCTGTGCTATTTCTGCCACGCTAACTGCGGCGTTCTTGCGTATGTCAAAGACGGTGACGTCATCAAAATCGAAGGTGACCCCAACTACTCCAACGCTGGCGGTCTGTGCTGCCGTGGCACGAGTGCCCTCTTGCACGTCAATCATCCCGCACGCGTGAACCATGTTCTGAAGCGTGTTGGCGAGAAGGGCGAAGGCAAGTGGGAGCAGGTCGATTACGACACTGCTATCCAGGAGGTTGCTGACAAGCTGAACCAAATCAAGGCTGAGAGCGGCGCTGAGGCTGTTGCTTCTGCTGGCGGTACCACCCGTACCGACGACTGGGCACGCCGTCGTTTCTTGAACCAGTTCGGCACTCCCAATGGTTTCCACAACGCTCTGCTTTGCTGGATTCCTACGTTTATGGCTGAAACCTGCGTTGCTGGTTGGTCTCCCTTTGAAACCGACCTGGGTGGCGCAAAGAGCCTGATTCTCTGGGGCATGAACCCCGGTGCTTCCAGCCTGCCCTCCATGAAGGGTTACTGGGACCTGATCCAGGCCGGCATGAAGACCATCGTTGTTGACCCCCGTTACTCCGAGACTGCTGCAAAGGCTGACATGTGGCTGCCTCTGCGTCCGGGTTCCGACGCTGCTTTGGCTCTGGCCATGCTGAACACCATTATCACCGAGCGTCTGTACGACAAGCAGTTCGTTGCTCAGTGGTGCGACGGCTTTGACGAGCTGAAGGCTCATGTAAAGCCCTACACCGCAAAGTGGGCTTCTCAGATTACCTGGCTGTCCATCACCCAGATCAAGGAAGCTGCTCGTCTGTACGCCAAGAACACCCCTGGCTGCATCCAGTGGGGCTGCACTTGGGACCAGCTGGGTCGTTCTTCGACCACCGCTTCTCATGCTCTGGCTCTGATTCGCGCCATCTGCGGCAACCTGGAAGTTCCCGGTGGCGACGGCATGCCTGGCCCTGCTCTGAACTACCTCACCGACGAGGAACTGGAACTCAACGAGCTGCTGCCCGAAGAGCAGAAGGCAAAGCAGATTGGCTCCAACAAGTTCAAGCTGGCTTCTTGGCCTGGTTATCAGCTGATTTCCGACAACGCCAAGCGCACTTGGGGCAAGACCCTGCCTGCAGAGTGGTTCTGCGAGGCTCACGGCCCCAGCGTATTCAAGGCAATCCTGACCGGCGATCCTTATCCCGTTCGTGCCCTGATCAACTGCGCCACCAACCCCATGATGTCCTATGGTGACTCCAAGATGGTCCTGCAGGCAATCAAGAAGGTTGAGTTCCTGGTTGTTGTTGATTACTGGATGACCCCCACCGCCCTGTTCGCAGACTATGTCTTCCCTGCAGCCGGCGCTCTGGAGCGTCCCGTTATCGTGACCCACTATGGTGCTACTGACTCCCTCATGGGTGGCCGCCGCGCTATTCAGCCTAAGTACGATCGTCACACCGACATGACCTTCTGGCGCAAGCTGGGTCTGGCATGTGGTCAGGATCCTGCTAACTGGCCTTGGGAAACTGAAGAAGAGGCATACTATGCCATCATGCAGCCCATCGGTCTGCCTGTTTCCTCTTGGGACGAGTTCGTTGAGAACATCCGCATGTACTATCCGCCGCTGCATCAGAACAAGTTCATCCACAACGGTGGCTTCTGGACTCCTTCTGGCAAGGTAGAGTGCAACTCCTCCATCTTGCGTGAGCTGGGCTATCCTGGCATGCCCACCTACCTGGGTTGCTCCGAGAACGAAATCGACGACCCCGAAGTGGCTGCCGAGTATCCCATCGTTCTCACCACTGGTGGCGGCTTCATGCCTTACCACCACTCCGAGCATTTCAACATGCCCGAAATCCGCTACCTGTCTCCGGACCCGTACTTCAGCATCAACCCCGAGTTGGCCGAGAAGCTGGGCATCAAGCAGGGCGACTGGTGCTGGATCGAAACGCGTCGTGGCCGCA
>JAQXQN010000134.1 GCA_029101185.1 Eggerthellales bacterium
CTGCGGGCGGATCTGGAGGAGCTCAAGGACGTCACCGTCCTTGATGAGCAGGTGAGCATCCGCGGGTCTTTGAACCAGATCAGCCTAGATCAGATGGATGCCCTGGTGGCAAAGGTTGTCGAAGCGTCCTAGGCCGCAAGCGCGACGGTCCTGTTGCGGGCCGCCGCGCCACAATCACATCCCGGACGTTACCCGCCCTGCGGCACCGCAGTGCGCGCGACACAGCAACGCCTGATACGGCAACCCCTGATATAGCAACGCCCGACACAGCAGCGCCCCGCTGAAATCTTGGATTTCCAAGCATCAGCGGGGCGCTTGTTTTTGGATGCACAGCCGCTCAGGCTAGACGGCCTTGCGGGCCGAGATTAAAAGTCGTACTCGGGATAGAGAGGATGAGCGTCGATGATCTTCTGGACCCGGGCCTTGATTTCGGCCAGCTTGGCCTCATCCTCGGCATTAAAGACGGTCTCGGCGATGCACAGACCAACCTCGTAGAAGTCCTCGGCGGTCAGGCCGCGGGTGGTGCCAGCGGCAGATCCCACCCGGATGCCGGAGGTGACAAAGGGGCTTCGTGGCTCATTGGGGATGGAATTCTTGTTGGTGGTCAGACCCACGGACTCCAGCAGCTTCTCGGCGGCCTTGCCGGTCACGTCCGCGGCAGTGAGATCAACCAGGCACAGGTGATTGTCGGTGCCGCCGGTGACCAGGCGCAGACCACCCTCGATGAGACCCTTGGCCATGGCGGCGTTGTTGGCCACCACGTTGTCAATGTAGGTCTTGAACTCGGGTTTGAGCGCTTCGCCAAACGCAACCGCCTTCGCGGCGATGACGTGCATGAGCGGGCCGCCCTGCATGCCGGGAAACACCGCAGAGTTGATCTTCTTGGCAATGGCCTCGTCGTTGGTGAGAATCAAGCCGCCGCGGGGTCCGCGCAGGGTCTTGTGGGTGGTGGTGGTGACCACGTCCGCGTAGGGCAGCGGATTCTGGTGAGCGCCGGTAGCAACCAGGCCGGCAATATGAGCCATGTCAACCATGAAGTAGGCGCCATGGCGATGGGCAATCTCGCCCATGCGCTCGAAATCAATAGCGCGGGGGTATGCAGAGGCGCCGCCAATAACCATGCGGGGCTTGAGCTGCGCGCACATGCGGTCAATGGCGTCGTAGTCGATGGTCTCGTCTTCGGCCAAACCATAGCCGTGGATGTCGTAGAGCTTGCCAGAGAAGTTGGCTGGCGAGCCATGGGTCAGATGTCCACCGTTATCCAGGCTCATGCCCAGGACCACGTCGCCGGGCTGGCACAGGGCAAAGTACACCGCCATGTTGGCGTTGGCTCCGCAGTGGGGCTGCACGTTGGCGAACTTGGCGCCAAAGAGCTGGCAGGCGCGGCTGATGGCAAGGTTCTCGGCAACGTCTACGCATTCGCAACCGCCGTAGTAGCGCTTCGCGGGGTACCCCTCGGCGTACTTATTGGTCATCACTGACCCCATGGCCTCCATAACCGCAGGAGACACAATATTCTCTGAAGCAATCAGCTCGATACAATCGCGTTGGCGCTTCAACTCGCCTGAGATTGCTGCGGCGATTTCTGGGTCAGCGTCGGCCAAGTACGTAAACGGCATAACTTGCTCCTTTCGTTATCGTCAGCCCGTTCGAGTATCAAGGTACTATAGCCATCCCAGCCTCAAAGCGGCGCCACGTTCCCGCGGGGGGACGAAAAGCGGCGCCCAGAAGCATCCAGGCACCGCCTTTGTAACATACTAGTAATATTGTGGGTCAACGTCCGGGCTTACGCACCCAGGTACCCGCGACCGCCATAACGGCCTGTAGCCAGGCTCCCGCGGCTTATGCCCTGGGTTAATCCAAGGCCATGATCTTCTCCACCCGGCCCGCATGGCGCCCACCGCCAAACTCCGTGGTCAGGAACACATCAAGGATTTCCTGGTTGGTCTCAAGGGTGACGAAGCGTCCCGACAGAGTGATGACATTGGCGTCGTTGTGCTCACGGCACAGGGCGGCAAACTGGGGGTTGATGATGTTAGCCGCACGAATGCCGGCAACCTTGTCAGCAGCAAGGGCCATGCCGATGCCGGTGCCGCACACCAGCACGCCACGATCCGCCGCACCAGAGGCAACGTCATTGGCCACCTTTGCGGCGTAGTCGGGGTAATCCACCCGATCATCGGTATCGGGACCCTGGTCAATGACCTGATGGCCCTTAGCCACCAGGTAGTCAACCAGCTGCTGCTTCTGCTCAAAACCGGCATGGTCGGATGCAATGGAAATGATCATCTCTGGGCCTCTCTGTACGCTTCGACATGTGGAGTACACGGTCGAGAATAGTTACTACGGATGCGGGTGCATGGTATCACGAGGATGGCTATATGCCCTTTCTGGCGAGCCAATCGTTCACGTCCGCGAAGACCTGGGCGCGATCGGTCTCCTGCAGGATTTCGTGGCGCATGTTGGGGTAGAGTTTGGATTCCATATCCTGCATGTGGGCGGATTTGTACTGGGCCAGGCAGTTCTTGATGTCAATCCCCTTGCGACCGGCGAGAGGGTCGCCCTCGCCGGAGATGAACAGCAGGGGCATCTTCTTCCTGCATCGGGAGGCCAGGCCGGGCGCCGCTGCCTTGTCCACAAACTTGGTCAGGGCAAAATACCCGCCTACGGTGAACATATGGCCGCACAGAGGGTCAGCGATGTAGGCGTCCACATTGTCCGGATTGACGGAAAGCCAGTCGAAATCCGTGCGGGGATTGGGGATGGTCTTGTTGTACCCACCGGCGGCGAGGCCGTCCACGAAGGTGCTGTGGTGGCGCTCCCCTTTGGTGTCGCACAGAATCCGGCAGACCAAATTGCCAAATTCGCTGGTCAACTGGGAGGTTTGGCCGGTGCCGCACAGAATGGTGGCGGCGATGTCCTTGCGGGTGGTCATGTACACCCGGGAGATGAAGCTTCCCATGGAGTGGCCGAAGAGCACGTACGGAGTCTCCGGGTCAAACTTGCCGGCGGCGGCATCTCGCAGGGTCTGAATGTCCGCGAGCATCCAGTCGTAGCCCATGGGATAGGGAATGTGCCCAAGGTCCTCGGGGGACTTGACGCTCAGGCCATGGCCTATCTGGTCATGGGCGCACACGGCGAATCCCTGGTCAACCAGGTAGTGCGCGAACTCCTCATAGCGGCCGATGTGCTCTTCCATGCCATGGACGATCTGCACCAGGGCGCGGGGGCGCGCCGGGCAGTCATCCGGCTCCCACAGTAGAGCATGGATGGTGCTTTCGGAATCTGCACTGAGGAAATCCATTGAGGTTGTCTTCATACGCTCCCCTCTCCGGTCGGGCTTGGTGGGCTGATTCGGGTCGTGGTGGATTGGCTTGGGTTGTGGCGAATCAATTCGGGTTGTACTGAGTTGATTGTACCCCAGGGCCAGCCGGGAAGGACGCTTCGCCAGGCAAATCAAGAGCCTTGTTGGACAATCATCGGATCGGAGGGAATTGTTTCCGTTTGGAAAAACTCAGGGGAAAAGCCGAAGAAACCCCCTCCGCGGGGAGAAAAAACCCACGTCCTGGGAAACACGGAACAGAAAAGCCCGTATAATCTCCCCCACATAAACGCGTGATAGAGGCGCGGCTTTCATCAGTACCCTCCAGACCAGCGCAGGGCATGCGGGAGGGGAAAGGGGACGCCGCCGAAGGGCCAAGGTTGCGCCGGCTTTGGTCCTGGGCCGCTGGGAAACACCCTGCGGACTGTCGCACTCGTGCGGAGGGCTATCATGGTTTGGAATTCTGAACGTCGTCCGAGCCATGAGTATGGCTCGGATTATTTTTTGTTAGGAGGAAAGAATGGAATTCGCTTTCGCCGAAACCGCGTGGGCGCTGCTGCCACCGGTGGTTGCTATCGTTCTCGCGCTCATCACCAAGGAGACGTTCAGCTCCTTGTTCATCGGCATCGTGGTGGGCGGCCTGCTGGTTGCAGGGTTTGCGCCTACGGGAACTCTCGACGCCGTTATCAGCTCCGGTCTGATTCCCGCATTGGCCGACAACGCCGGCATCTTCCTGTTCCTGGTTATCCTGGGTATCATGGTTGCCCTGGTAAATGGAACCGGTGGAGCCGACGCTTTTGGCAAGTGGGCCGCCAAACACATCAAGAGCCGTGTGGGTGTGCAGATTGCCACCTTCTTCCTGGGCGTCTTGATCTTCATTGACGACTACTTCAACTGCCTGACCGTAGGCTCTGTCATGCGTCCCGTCACCGACTCCAAGCGGGTCTCCCGGGCCAAGCTGGCGTTCATCATTGACGCCACCGCAGCCCCCATCTGCATGATCGCCCCCGTCTCCTCCTGGGCCGCTGCCGTCTCTGGCGTTGCAGCCGACCTTGAGATGGACGGAATTGCTCTGTTCATCAGCGCCATTCCCTTCAACTTCTACTCCCTGATGATGATGGTCTTCCTGGTCACCCTCATTATCATGGGCTTTGATTACGGCCCTATGGCCAAAGCCGAGATGGAGGCATACCAAACCGGCGAACTGGGATCTTTGGGCAACGAGGAAACCAGCGAGAACGCCAAGGCTTCCCTGTGGGACATGATCATCCCCATCATTGTGCTGATTATCTGCTGCGTTGGCGGCATGCTCTACGTGGGCGGCTTCTTTGGCGTTGACGCCTGGGGCGGAACCGACTACGCAGGCGATCTGATTGGTGCTTTTGGCAACACTGACGCCTTTATCGGACTGCCTTGGGGCTCCCTGATTGCCCTGATCATCAGCCTCATTTATCTGTGGGCTCGCCGGGTTATCGGCTTCAAGATGTCCATGGAATGCATTACCGTTGGCTTCCACGCCATGGTTCCCGCCATCACCATCCTAACTCTGGCCTGTGCCCTGAAGAACATGACCGGCCTGCTGGGCGCCGACGTGTTTGTGGCCGGCCTGATGGAGGGCGCTTCCGCTGGCCTGTACGCCATGCTGCCCGCCATCATCTTCCTGGTGGCACTGTTCCTGGCCTTCTCCACCGGTACCTCCTGGGGAACCTTCGGCATCCTGATCCCCATTGTTTTGCCCATTTTTGCCGCTGAGCCCACCATGCTCACCATTGGCATTTCCGCCTGCTTGGCTGGTGCGGTTGCCGGCGACCACTGCTCCCCCATTTCCGACACTACGGTCATGGCTTCCGCAGGCGCCAACGTCAACCACATCACCCACGTCAACACCCAGCTGCCCTATGTCCTTACCGTCGTGGGCATCAGCTTCGTGCTGTTTGTGATTGCCGGCTTTGTTCGCAACGCCATCATCTGCCTGGCTCTGGGTATCGTCCTGACTGTGGGCACTCTGTTTGTGCTCAAGAAGCTGATTGGCAAGACCGTTTCTGGCGAAACTTCCGCGGAGTAAGACGCTGGATTGCTGGTTTGGTGCATTTGCACGGCCGAACCGCAAACGTGGATAATGCACGGATGCGCTAATACCGCGGAGGCGCGAGGCTCAAAGCGGGCACGCTGCTCAACTCGGGCACGCTGCTCAACTCGGGCACGAGGCTCAAAACGGACACGCTGACGAAGTTTTGGTCCTGCAAGCCTGACGCACTGACCCAAAAAAGAGGTCCGAGAAATCGGACCTCTTTTTTATTGGGTCCGCATGGACGAGTTGGATAGAGCTGCCGCGTGTTCTTGGTGTGGCGCAATCCAGTGTAAAGACGCGGTCTGACGTTAAGACGAGGGTATCGGCGGTGCGGGAGGGCTTGCGAAAAACGGCGGGCTGGACGGGAGGCGGGTCAGACAGGGAAGCACGAGCCCGAGGGATTCGGCGGACTGGACGCTTCGCCGTGAGCAACATCCAACTGAAACCTTTACAGACTCTGGCAGATTACTTTACATTTTCTGACAAAAAATCGGCTTTCACCTGGGGTTTTATGATTTTTTCTAGCATACCTCCTATTACCGAAATGCTGCGGATGGAGTTGGGCTCGAGGGCAGTACACTTCGTCATCCAGACAATCGGCAGAAGCACAGGATAGGCACAAGCGAGGCGCTGGGCAAGCGGGAGCACAGAGCAGGCGAGGCTCGCTCCGAGCGGGGCGGAGTCTGGCGATGGAGTTAGGGTTAGGTTTCGGCACAGAGAGGAGGCGCCATGAGGGCTCAGGTGGTTCTTCGGGGGCGTACGGCGGTGGAATTTTGGCAGCAGACTCGGTTGTTTGAAGCGCGAGAGAACACACGCAGGGATGCGGCGCTGCTTACTGGGGGCGCGGCGTTTGAAAGAGGTTCTGAGGCCAGAGGCGTGTCAGGCGCTCTACGTGCTACCGATGTGCTGTCCAATTGGAGAGAATCAGTTCCTGCCGACCACAAAGCACGAATATGCACAAACGCAGCCATAGAGCTTGCGCGTTGCTTTGGACTTGGATTTCCTTTGATGATACATGCTGGTCAAATAGGAAATAGACGCAAAAGCAACCTGATTGAATCGACCCGAAAAACCATAACGGGTCTTTCTGTAATACACGTGAGGGACGGCGTATACGTCCTATCCCCTGAAAGCACCTTGATTGACGTGTCCTGCGATTACGAACTCACGGATTTCCTTGTGCTTGCCTGCGGTTTTGCAAGCAAATTCCGCATCGACCCGAAAGCCAACGCACTCCTAGAAGCCCCGGCTATCATGACCACAGATTCGTTTACCACCGCAGTGATCGGCAACGATTATCTTCATGGAATAAAACAGGCGAGGCAGGTTGCCAGCCTTCTGGTAGAGGGGTCTCGATCCCCAATGGAAACCACTCTGGGGCTGGTCTTATCGCTTCCCTACAAGATGGGCGGATATGGCCTCCCGAAACCAGTGCTCAACCAGACGATTTCCCTTGAGAAGCACCCGGCAAACCAGGCAAAGGTTCAATCCATAGAATGTGATTTGCTTTGGCCAAAAGATAAGATCGCTCTCTTTTACGACAGCAACAGCGAGCATCTTAGGCCTCATCAGATGGCAAATGATGCAAGAAGAAACAACGCTCTA
>JAQXQN010000135.1 GCA_029101185.1 Eggerthellales bacterium
CGACTTTGGTGACGGGGACTGGTCAAAAGAGGCACTTTGGTGACGATGACAGGGTGAATAATAGCCTCAACCGAGAATAATGCTTGCCGCGACCAGGGCTTTTGCTTCGACTTTGACGAAGCACCCTTCGCCACCGTCACCAAAGTCGTCTTTTTGACCACGGGCCTCGGGAATCCGTCGCCAGATGCGGCTTTTTTGACCACCCCTGCCGGGCAGGACATTTCGCCATTTGCAAAACCCCAGGTCAAAACTTGACACATCTCTGGTTCTTTCACTGGGGGATTATTCAGCACAACCAGACTGCCCCTCGGAGAGCCGGTCCTCAAAAAATGGTTACAAGCCAATCGCCTTTCTTAAGTCCAAATGACGCTGAGACCAGTCTTGCACCCTGGTCCGAACCCTTGTTTTCAGCAACCTAGCAATATTGTGAGCAACCACATAAAACTCCCGCGGGTCTTTGATCTGGGAGTTTGTCACCGTGACCACCTGGTAGCCCGAAGCCTGCAGAATCGAACGACGTCGAGAGTCCGCTCGGAGCGTTTCCGCATTGCCGTGAAACGCAGAACTCTCGTACTCAATGGCCACCTTTTGAGCCCGCCAAAGCATGTCGCAGTATTTAGCAGCCGAACAGCCCCTGGACTGCTCGCCAAAGACAGTCACTCTGCCATTCAATTCCGCAGGTGGCAACCCATATCCCCCCAGGCGGTTAGGGAGACAAAGCAGCATTGCCAAAGCAATCTCCCGTGGTGATGCCGCTTCATCGTCTATGTGGCGCAGCGCTTTTTTCACTTGCGCAATCCCCGAGACTCCTGGGCTCTTTCGAACATACTCGGTAATCTTTGCAGTAGTTGTTAGTGGCTGCCTTTTACGAACCCCACCGACCATGCTTTCGTCTTGAACAAAGGCAGCGCACAGCCGATCTGCAAGAAGAATCGTGTCCACCGGGTCCGCGCCCTTGGCCATCTGCACGAGCGCCAGTTCGGGCGAACACACGTACACCCCATGATGAAATCTAAAGAAGGAGTCGGGTGGCAGCCCCCTCGCAAACCGATGCTTCACCAGCGTATCGCCGCAACGCCGGTTTGCGCTTGGCGCCACAAGGACATGCAACGGCCGTTCTTCCTGGTACAAGAGCATGCTCATTTGGTGCACCTCTTCTTGCGTCGGCCCTCGCAGGTCAGCAGACGTCAACCCGCACCTGGGCAGACCGTCATCAAACCACTGAAGCCCCATGCAATCGAGGGCGGACTGATGAGAAAGCACGATAGCCATCTTGACCTCCTAATCTTGGTTTATCCAATACAGGTCACGCTATCAGGCTATTCTTTCAATTGGATGGCAGGTATCTGGGCCGTTTCATAACGCCGTTACTACCCCAGGCATTCACGGGCGCCTCTAAAAGCACCCGCCGTTTTAACAACAATCAATCATGGTTCTTTCAACACTTCCAGGATTTCTTTCAGCAACTCCCCGCGTTTTTTAAGTCTATACCCACGCTTTTTCAGTAATTCCCCGCAGTCTTTCGGCCTTCACCTGCGTTTCTCACGCAAATCAGACCTAAAACAGGCTCATGGCCTCCACAAAGTCATACTCATGCTGGATCTCGTCAATAAAGATCTCCACCTGGTGGCTCTCAAACTCCTTCACCGGTACGCAAAACACGCTGCCGTTCTGCTCCATACACAGGGTGCCACCCACCATGCCCACGCATCGGCCGGCGGCAATATCCATAGGCTCACCAGCGGGAACCTGCTGCAGGAGAGGACGCTTCGACACCTTGCCAAAATAGAAGGGGGTCAGGTCAAGAATCTTGCCCTCGGGGGACACGCCGTAGGATTCGGCCTTTTGTCTGACCAGATCAATGGCGGAATTTGGATCGAAATGCTCCGAGAGCAGCTTCACCTTGGTCTGCAGACGCATGGTTTCAAGAATGCCCTCCTGGGCGCACAGGTGCGCTTCAAGGGCGCGGGCTTCGTCGGCGTTGGGGAAACGCTTGAGCACCGCCGCCACCAGGGCGCCCTGCTCGAGGAGGCGCTCGATACCGCGGGTCTCGGAGGAAATGCCCACTTTGAAGTGCTCGGGGCTGAAATACGCCATGTAGACGAAGTGGGGCGTCTGGTTGTAAGCGCGCTGCTGAGGCGAAATGCTGTCCACGTTGTAGAACATGGGATTGAAGCCGGTGAGCTCGCGGCATTTGGGACACATGTCGTCCTTGTAGATGCCCACCGGTGGCAGGTCTACCCCCAGCTCGCAGGCGGCGGATTCGTAGGTGCTCAGGTCGAAGGACCCCACGCAGTAACGCTGTTCCAGAAAGCGAATGGTAAACGTCCGGCCAAGCACCGGAAGCTGCAGCTGGATTTTCTCGTCCACGTCGTTGACCTGGAGATATGGACCGTCGGCAGCGTAGCCGAGGCTAGCGAACACCAGTTTTGAACCGGGCAGGTACTGGGACATGGTCTACCTCCGAACACATACTATGGCGAAGCGCGCTGGGCACAAGCAGGTCGCGACTGCAACGCGGCGGGCACGGCGGGCACGGGCGGCGCGGCGGGCACGGGCGGGTCGCGACTGCAACTCGGCGGGCGCGGCGGGCACGGGCGGCACCAGCAGCCGAAGTCCGTGCGGGATGAACTCAAGGCAGCCACGCTGAAGCGAAGGCCAATCATACCGCCAACGGGTCCTTGGAGACAGAACCGTCCCGAAGGAGCGCCAAGGGCGAAACGCAATCTCCACAGTTTGTTCGATTGACTACGCGAGCCCTCGGTGGCATCATAAACACCGCAATATAGAACATAAGTTCGTAAAAGTATACGCAGCGCAGCATATATATGAGAATGCGGTTCGGGGAACCGTTACGTTCGTGCACTCGGAATTGGGAGGATGGAGATGTCAGCGCCGCAAGGAATGATGGGCAAACGAAAACGCTATGTGGCCGTAGTGGTCAAGATTAGAGAAGACGGCGTTGCCACCCCCCTCTCAATCCAGTGGAACCAGAAGCAGGCTTTCAAGATCCAGGAGGTACTTGATGTCCGGAGGGCGGAATCGCCATTCACTGGGGCGCGGGGTGTTCGCTACACCGTCCGCATAGGTAAGAACATCACGTATCTGTGGAACGATGCGGATCGGTGGTTTGTAGAGGAGAAGATCCTAGAAATGCCCTGTTGATGCAGTCAGTCAGAAGAATCCGAATCCAACAGGAGGCTGGCTCAGCATACAAAGACCAGCCTCCAAAAAGCACCTTCAGAACTTAGAAATCAGCGTTGCCCACGGTACGGGGATGGGGGATGACGTCACGGATGTTGGACACGCCGGTCAGGTACATGACCATGCGCTCGAAGCCCAGACCAAAGCCCGCGTGTTTGCAGGTTCCATACCTGCGCAGATCGCAGTAATACTTGTACTGCTCAGGATCCATGCCCAGCTCGCCAATGCGACGCTCGAGCACATCCAGACGCTCCTCACGCTGGGACCCGCCAATAATCTCGCCAATACCGGGAACCAGGCAGTCCGCAGCGGCAACCGTCTTCCCGTCATCGTTAAGACGCATGTAGAAAGCCTTGATTTCAGCGGGATAGTCGGTCACAAAGGTGGGACGCTTGAAGTGCTCCTCGGTCAGATAACGCTCATGCTCGGTCTGCAGGTCAATGCCCCAGCTCACCGGGTACTCGAAGGAGTGACCCTTGGCAACAGCATCCTCAAGAATGGCCACTGCCTCAGTATAGGTAATGCGGGCAAAATCGGAGTTGGCCACATGGGTCAGTCGCTCAAGCAGACCCTTGTCCACAAACTTGTTGCACATGTTCAACTCGTCCGGACAGGTATCCATGACCTTGCGAATCACGTATTTGAGCATGTCCTCAGCCAGATTC
This sequence comes from Eggerthellales bacterium, assembly GCA_029101185.1. Taxonomy (GTDB): domain Bacteria; phylum Actinomycetota; class Coriobacteriia; order Coriobacteriales; family Eggerthellaceae; genus Slackia. The sequence goes on from JAQXQN010000135.1 coordinate 3,870, forward strand.
ATGTCATCCTCAAGATCAGCAAAGGCGATCTCCGGCTCCACCATCCAAAACTCCGCAGCATGCCGAGCAGTGTTGGAGTTCTCAGCCCGGAACGTGGGCCCAAAGGTATACACATCCCCAAACGCGCAGGCAAAGTTCTCCGCGTTAAGCTGTCCAGAAACCGTGAGGCTTGCCGCCTTGCCAAAAAAGTCCTGGCCATAGTCCACTTCGCCGGCATCAGTCAGAGGAGCGGCAGCGGGGTCAAAGGTGGTGACCCGGAACATTTCGCCAGCACCCTCACAGTCGGACGTGGTGATGATGGGGGTGTTCACGTAGACGAACCCACGGGTCTGGAAGAACTCGTGAATGGCAAATGCCGCCACGGACCGGACGCGGAACACAGCCCTGAACAGGTTGGTCCGGGGACGCAGGTGCTGTATGGTGCGGAGGAATTCCACCGTGGTGCGTTTCTTCTGTAGCGGATAATCAGGGGCGGATGCGCCCTCCACCTGGATGGACAGAGCCGCCAGCTCAAAGGGCTGGGGCGCGTCGGGGGTTACCTTCACCGTGCCGGTGCACACAAAGGCGGCGCCCACGTTCTGATGGGAGATTTCCTCGTAGTTGGCCAGCTCCTCGCGGCCCATAACCACCTGGAGGTCCTTAAAGCAGCTGCCGTCGTTGAGGGTGACGAAGCCGAAATTCTTCATGTCGCGAATGGAACGGACCCATCCGGCCACAGTGACGGTCCGCCCGTCAAGCTCCTGGAAGTCCGCGTACAGCTGGGCAATCTTGGTGCGTTGCATGAATCCGCCTTTCTTACAAGCTTCTGGCGCAAGCTTTCCTGCCGGTTTCGCTTGCTGCCGTTTTTGTCGTGGTCCGTATCTCGTCTACCGATTTTGGTCGTGGCATGACTGGTTTTGGTCGTGGCATGATGCTGCCCCATGATACCGCCCCGAGGGCGCAGCTGAGGCCAGAACCGCCTGGTATACCTCGTGATATCCAATCCCTGATGTCCGACAGAGCGCAGCCACGTCCTCATATTCTGGATAATGACGAAGCGTGCCGTCCGGCAGCGTTACCGATTTGATCCGAGCAGGGCCGTAGGGGGTCTCCACCCAAGCAATGGTGCGAGGCAAAACGGAACGCTCCATGGGAGTGTGGCGTATACCAATAGTGGTGGTCTGGGTAAAGAGAATCTCCTCCATGACGGGGATGTCCGCCTGAGTGCAGAGCACCTGAATCTGGTTGGCGGGCCGGTTCTTTTTAGTAAACACAGGGATGAAGTGGGCTTCTTTTGCACCGGCAGCCAGAAGGCACTCCAGGGTAAAGCCCAGTTGCTCACCGGAGCAGTCGTCAACCTCGGTCTCGAGCTTCCAGATGTAGGGGTCTGAGACAGCGGGGTTGCCAGACCCTGCGGAGCTATCGGCCGCGGGCGATTCGACGCCATCAGCTGCGGGCGATTCGACGCCATCAGCTGCGGGCGATTCGACGCCATCAGCTGCGGGCACTTCGACAGGCAAATCGTCCAGCGGCTCAATAAGCATAGCCCGCAGGATGTTGGGCACCTGATAGGTACGTTTCCCAGCACCCATGCCCACCTTCTTGACCAGAAAGCGCTCGGGCAAACGCGGCAGCGTCCGAATTGCGGCCACGGCTGCAGCGCCAGTGGGAGTGACCAGCTCACCCTGCACGTCCACGATGCTCACGGGGATACCCGCCTTGGCGACAATGTTGGACACGGCGGGAACAGGAACGGGCAGCAGGCCGTGCTGACAGCGCACGGCGCCACGACCCTCGCAGAGCCGCTCCACCACGCATTGACGT
>JAQXQN010000136.1 GCA_029101185.1 Eggerthellales bacterium
GAAGCCGGGAGAGACCAAGACCTTCAGCTTTGAGGGCCCGGATGTGGACATGGCCGGCAACGAGACCACCACCACGGTCGAGACCACCGTGACGGTGCTCGAGCTGCAGGTTGAGTGCACCCCCGCCATCACTAACGCATGGCTTGCCCAGAACATGCCCATCTTCAAGGACGTTGAGGAGCTCAAGGCCGACATCCGCAAGAGCCTCGAGGCCCAGAGCCGCGAGGCCTACGATGCCCAGTGCCGCCAGCTGTGTATCTACGAGTTGGAGGACCGCTTTGAGGGGCGCATCCCCGACGAGGCCTACGAGGCCATGCGCGACAACATCATGCGCGAGCTCGACCAGCAGCTCGCCAAGCAGGGCATCGCGTACAAGGACTATGTGGAGCAGATGGGCGGCCAGCAGCAGTTCTCGATGATGATGATGGTGCAGTGCCGCGAGCAGCTGGTTCAGGGATATGTGCTCGACAGCGTCTTCGAGCACGAGAAGCTCGAGCTTGAAGACGAGGACTACCTCAAGGCCGCGCGCGAGCTCAACCCCCAGGGCGACGCCGCCCAGACCCGCGCCCAGCTCGAGGCGACGGGCCGCCGCTTCGTCTTGCGCGAGACCGCCCAGCGCCGCAAGGCCGCAGACTATGTTCTCTCCCGCGCCAACATCACGGTCAAGGAGGACTAGGCGCCAAACGCCTCAACAACAGCGCACCACCCGAGGGGGCCGCAGACGATGCGGCCCCCTTTGTTGTGCACCTCTCCCGCATTTGTGCAGCTCAGGGCATCAGCACGTTGGTATGACGCCCCTATCACCCTCACTAGGCAAGGCTGATTTCCTCCCCCTCATCTCCCAAGCGGGGTGCCCTTGACAGGCGCGCTCCTAGTCTCTGCACTGACGATTTTTGCAGTATGGGCCAACCAGAGGGCGAGGCCCGGGCACAGCTGCAGATCGCAGGGCCGGCCTACATGGGCCGGTGCGAGAGAAAAGAGAGTCGCAAGACCACGAAGGAGGAACGAATGGCAGAAGCAAAGACAGCAGCCGCCTTCACCCCCGGACAGCTGGACCCCAACCATCCCAGCTACACCCCGGGCGAGTACAAGCGCGGCACGCGCCTGCCCCTCAAGTCCGAGTACGGCTACGAGCCCACCCCCTGCGCCGAGACTCCCGACGTCCCCTGGACGTGGGAGGAGGACGGCATGACCGTCATCCGCTCCACGGCGCGCTCCGCCCCGGGTTGCCACAACGTCTGCGGCATCCTCACCTACGTGAAGGACGGCAAGGTCGTCAAGGTCGAGGGCGATCCCGAGGACCCCTACAACCAGGGCCGCCTGTGCAGCCGCTGCCTGTGCATCCCCGACTACATCTATCATGAGGACCGCATCCTCTACCCCATGAAGCGCGCCCGCGAGGACCGCGGCAAGGACAAGTTCGAGCGCATCTCCTGGGACGAGGCCTACGACATCATCGTCCGCGAGTTCAAGCGCGTGGCAGACACCTACGGCTCTGACACCATCGCCTGCTGCCAGGGTACCGGCCGCGACATCCACCAGATTACTCGCGTCAATGCCTCCATCGGATCGCCCAACGAGGGCGTGCCCTACTTCGCCGGCAACTCCTGCTACCTGCCCCGCATCGCCTCCATGGCCTGCATGATCGGCGACGCCTGCGTCATGGACTGCTCGCAGTTCCTGCCCAAGCGCTACGACGACCCCGAGTACGTCGTTCCCGAGTACTGCATCGTCTGGGGCCACCAGCCCTTCTACTCCAACGCCGACGGCTTCTACGGCCACTGGATCATGGACCTGATGAAGCGCGGCATGAAGGTCGCAGTCGTCGACCCCAACCTCACCTGGATCGCTGCCCGCGCCGGTGAGGACTGGCTGCGCGTGCGCCCCGGCGGCGACGGCGCCCTGGCAATGGCCATGCTCAAGGTCATCTGCGACGAGAAGCTCTACGACCAGGACTTCTGCGACAAGTGGGTCTACGGCCTCGAGGCCCTGTGCGAGCGCGTGGGCGAGTACGACCTCGACGAGCTCTGTGAGCGCGCATGGGTCTCCAAGGAGGACGTCGTCCGCGTGGCACGCACCTACGCCACCGCAAAGCCCGCCGCCATCCAGTGGGGCGTGGCCCTCGACCAGCAGACCGGTGGCCAGCAGGCCGCGCACGCCCTGGTTGCCATGTGGTGCATCACCGGCAACCTCGACGTGCCCGGCGGCAACGTCATCGGCCGCGCCTGCTGGGGCATCGAGCAGCCCAACTGGACCGGCACCTGGGGCTACGACGAGCTCCTCACCGAGGAAGAGCACAAGAAGCGCATCGGCATCGAGCGCTACCCGATGTTCGCCGTGGGCTTCAAGAACCTCTCCTCCAACGCCACCATCGAGAAGTGGCTGGCAGGCGAGTTCCCCATCCGCGCGGCCTACTTTGCCACCAACAACTTCCTGGCCACCATGGGCGCCCAGGCAGAAAAGCAGCTTGAGTGGTACAAGACGCTCGAGTTTGCCGTGGTCGAGGACCTCTTCATGACCCCGACCATGATGGCCCTGGCAGACGTGGTCCTGCCCGCCGCCACTTTCTCCGAGCGCAACGGCTTTGGCGGCCTCAACCCCTACCGCATCTCCGTCATCACCAAGGCCATCGAGCCGGTGGGCGACACCAAGGCAGACAACACGATCTTCCTCGAGCTTGGAAAGCGCCTCAACGAGGCTATCCGCCCCGAGAACGCCGATATCGCATGGCCCTGGGACTCCGTTGAGGAGATGTGGGACTACGCCCTCGAGGACGGCGGCTTCACCTGGGAGGAGCTCAAGGAGAAGGTCTGGAAGTACCCCAAGTTCGAGTACCGCAAGTACGAGAAGGGCCTGCTGCGCCAGGACGGCGGTCTGGGCTTCCAGACCGAGACCGGCCGCGCCGAGGTCTACTCCATGGTCTTCCACCACACCCAGTGGTCCGGCCTCAACCCGCTGCCCAGCTACGTTGAGCCCGTCGAGAGCCCCTACTCCGCCCCCGAGGACCTGGAGGAGTACCCCTACATCGTCACCTCCGGCCAGCGCGTCCCCCACTTCTTCCACTCCGAGCAGCGTCAGATGAAGAAGCTGCGCGCCCTTCACCCGGACCCGCTGTGCCATATCCACCCGGAGACCGCAGCCAAGCACGGCATCGCAGACGGCGACTGGATGTGGCTCGAGAACAAGCACGGCAAGTGCAAGTACAAGG
>JAQXQN010000137.1 GCA_029101185.1 Eggerthellales bacterium
CCCGTCGGGGTCGAACATCATGCGGTTCTCCTGCAGAAGGCGGCTGAGCTCATCCCACTTGCGATCCTCGCCCGAGTGCCGCACGTCGTTGGCCTTTCGCTCCAGCAGGCCGAGCTTGGCGATCTCGGCCTTGAGCTCGGCCGCCGTGGCCGAGGCCGAGGCCTCGTCCACAAGGCCGTCCTCCAAGTCCTCAAGCTCGTCGTCGGTGTAGTCGTCCTCGTCAAAGTCGTCGTCGAGCGCGCCGAACTCGCTCGCGTAGCCCCCCGCGTGGCGAGATCGGTCGTTCGCCTCGGCAAGACGCTTCTCGAGCCGCTCGCGGCGTCGCCTGAGCGACTGGTAGATGGCCTCGGGCGAGGAGGCGAGTCTGCGCTGCAGGATGGTGAGGGCGAAGCCCACGCTGTTGCGATGCTTGCCGTCAAGGCGGTCGGCGCGATTGAACTCGTTGGTCACGTACTCGGTCACCATGTCGTAGAGCTCGCGCTCCGCGTCGGAGAGGGTGTAGGTCACGGTATAGGCACGCCGTTCGGGGAAGAGCGGCCTGCCGTCAAACCTCAGCAGCTCCTCCGTCACGAGCCGCCGCATCACGTCCGAGAGGTCGCCTAGGTCGCTTGTGGGCGGCAACGCGCTCTCAGGCGCGTCGTGTGGCTGCCTGTCGCCGGAGAGCGACGCCCTTGCGGGCCTCGGATCGTTGGCGCTCCCCCTGCTCTTCCTGCGATGCGGCGCGCCCTCAAAGCGATCGCGGTCCACGAGCGCCATGAAGAGCTGGAAGTCCTCAGGCTTGCCGTCGTGCGGGGTGGCCGTCATGAGCAACAGGTTCTCGGTGAGCTCCCCCAGAAGCCGTCCCAGCAGGTAGCGCTTGGTGTACTTCACCTCGCCGCCGAACACTGTGGCGCTCATCTTGTGCGCCTAGTCGCATACGATGAGGTCCCAGGTGCTGTTCGAGAGCTTTGCCCTGACCTCCTCGTTGCGCGAGAGCTTGTCGAGCCTTGCGATGCAGAGGTCGTTCTCAACGAACGCGTTGCCCGTGACGGCGGATTCCAGCAGGTCGTTGGTGAGGATAGTGAAGTGCAAGGCGAACTTGCGGTACAGCTCGTCCTGCCATTGCTCGGCCAGGTTGCCCGGGCACACTATGAGGCAGCGCCTCAGGTCGCCGCGGACGATCATCTCCTTCAGCAGCAGGCCGGTCATGATGGTCTTGCCTGCGCCGGGGTCGTCTGCGAGCACGAAGCGCAGCGGCATGCGAGGCAGCATCTCCTTGTAGACGGCTGAGATCTGGTGCGGCAGCGGGTCGATGGAGGACGTGCGTACCGCCAGGTAGGGGTCGAAGAGGTGGGCGAGGCTGATGCGGTAGGCCTCAGAGACCAAGCGGAGGTCGTCGGCGTCTGCGTCGAAGCTCCAAGGGAGGGAGTCCTCGACCTCGAGGTTGGCCTCGTCGAATCGGTAGACCATGGTCTCTCCCAGGGCGCCCTGCTCGGTCCTGTAGGTGACGCTCAGGACCGTGTTGCCGTGCCAGTCCACGTACACGATGGTCACCGGCGCACTGCCGGCGATGCCGCGGACCTTGGCGCCCTTGACGATGTCTTCCAGACGCGCAGCCATCTACCCGTCCACCTCCTCAAGCAGATCCCTGTTCTTCGACAGCTCATTCAGCACGGCCTGAGTTATCAGCGCTGAGACGCTCACGCACCGCTCCTGGGCCACAACCTCCAAGGCCTGTTTCAGCTCGGGTGTAGCCGCAAAGATGATGCGTTCGGTCTTCTTGGCCTGCAGAAGGCGCTTACGCAGCTCGTTGTCGCTCATGGCTCATGCCGCCTCTCATCGCTTTCATGTACGCATAAAAGTTATGAAAGACTATAACATTCAACACGCTACTAGTCTGCGCGCGCGGCGGCGGCCCAAGGTCAACCCGCAGGCGACAAAACCGCGCCCCGCGCCCGCTTGCGACGCCCTAGCGCGCGTCGGCAACGTAGAGGCCCACACGCACCTGCTCCCAGGGGTCGGCCTCGGGGTCGACCTGCAGGACGCGCAGCTCGAGGATGCGGTGGCCGTAGAACATGAGCAGCGCCGGCAGGGCGTTGTGCGTCTTGGGGACGTAGCCGAGCTTGCGGCGGTCCAGGCAGACGGCCACGGCGTCCGGGTCATGCGGGTTGTCGGGCTCCGGCACCAGCTCCAGGCGCGTGCCCGGCCCGAGCTCGGGCAGCAGCAGCGCCCCGTCCCAGTGCTGGAACCCGGCGATGAAGAACGTTGCTATGTGGCGTGACGGCTCGTACATGGTGCGCCTCCTTTGGACGGCGGCTTGCAGGACGGCCCCACCCTACAGCGCCCCTGGGACGGAAAAGGGCGCCTGAAAAAACGTTCGGAAGTACCCATACTGCCGATGGCCCCTCGCCCGCGCGGCGTGCCTGCGGCGATGCAGGCAGGCGAGCTGCTTGCAGGCCTGGAGCAGGAGTCGAGCACCGCTAGCTTGCACGGAGAGCGGGCAAATGAGCCACAAGCGTAGGCTTGCGGCTCATTTGTTTGTATGTAGTGGCGCTACATACTCCATACGGCCAAGCGATCGGGCGGGGAAGAGGCTATTTGTCGGCCTCTTCCCCGCCCGAAAAAACACAAAAATAGATTTGCCCCAAATTTGCCCCACAGAGCTATTTTCTGAGCCACCAAAAACAAAACGCAGGTCAGAGAAAATAGCCTCTGACCTGCGATAACGTTTGGTCGCGGGAGCCGGATTTGAACCGACGGCCTCCGGGTTATGAGCCCGGCGAGCTACCAGACTGCTCCATCCCGCAATTTGTGGAGCGCGTAACACGCAAGAAGATATATTACAGCCCTCAGCAGAAAATACAA
>JAQXQN010000138.1 GCA_029101185.1 Eggerthellales bacterium
TGTTGTGGGCTTTGACAAAGGCCTCGCCGTCGGGGGAGTAAAAGCCGATCTGATGAACGAAGTCACGCCCCTTGAAGTAATCCGTGTAGTCCTTCATGTTCTCTCCCTTCATGTTGCATATACATCAATGGCCCTAGCGGCCACATGCTTCTCGGCTCCTAGAAAGCGGACATGACCGCTTCGGCGCCATCCCATTCCTCGGCGATAGCCGCAACGCCGGCGTAGAAGTCCTCTTGGGGCTCGGAGATCTCGATGTAGTGCCCAAAGGCCTCCCGGCAGTCGAAGTACACGACGTCGAACCCCGTGTTGGTGAGGTTGACGGCCTGCTCGAACCCAGCCTCCTCGAACTCCTTGATGGTCTGCTCCATGTCGTCGGTCCAGATGCAGAAGTGATGCAGCCCGTAGCGGCCCATCTCCGCGTACACGTTGGGCTCCTCGCTGGTGACCTGGATCAGCTCGATCTGCAGCCCGGCAAACTGGCCCATGGCCACGCGCGTGGTCATGGTCGATTCCTGGCCGCGGTAGACGCAGCGCTCCGGGGTGCTCTCTCCGGCGTCGATGAACGGGCCTGCTCCGAGGACTGCCGCCATGGCCTTCGCGGTCTTGTCGATATCCTCGACGTAGTACCCGAGCTGACGCACGCCGTATTTGTTCAAGAGGGTTTCATACATTGCAAACCTCTTTTCCGCTTAAGTGGTAGGGGGTGGAGGGGGAGCGCCTTCCCGTAGCGAGGGGGCGCTCCCCCTTGGTGGCTAGCTCAGCGGCAGGTCGCCCAGGCCGACGTCCTCTGCCTTTGTGGAGGCCTGCAGCGTCTTGCGCTTGCCGTATGCCTCGATGGTCAGCGTCCAGTCGGCTTCAGGCAGCCCGCGCAGCCAGAAGTCGCCGATCCAGTTGGTCTGTGCTGTGTACGTGCCCGCATCTCCCTCGGCCGTCACCGTCGCGCCGACAACCACCTCTTTGGTCACCGGGTCGTAGACGCGCCCGGCAATGAAGCGCTTGGGGAGGCCCTTGTACCAGATCCTGGGAGCGGTGCCGAACTCCGGATGGAGCTTCTCTGCGCCCTCGAGGTCGAGCTCGCTCTCCTCGCCCCAGGAGATGGCGCCGTGCACGCAGTTGTCATAGCAGCGCGGTACCGTGATGGTGTCGCCCTCGTCGATGAGGTGGGCGCAACCCGTGCACTTCTGTGGCAGCTCCAGGGCCTCGTTCCAGTAGATGGCGTTGTAGGGGCAGGCCTTCATGATGGCCTCTTGGCCCTTGGCCTTCTCTGGGTCAACGACGACCAGGCCGTCCTCGCGGCGATACACCGCTCCGTCCTTGGCCGCCTTCATGCACGGTGCATCCTCGCAGTGCTGGCAGGGGGTGGGGATGTAGGTCACCTTGACATGGGGGCGCTTGCCGCGCTCAAGCTCGTCCACGCGCATCCAGAACTGGCCGGTCTCGGGTTGGGCCTCCGCATAGGGCATCCACGACTGCTCGCAGTGCTCGTCTTTGCAGCCGATCTGGCAGGCATAGCAGCCCACGCACTTGGTCAAATCGATAAGCATCGTCTTCATCTGTCAGCACCTACTCCTTCACAACCCAGCCGGCTCGGCTCGAGCCCGAGGCGGGATCGTAGGCACGGGCGAAGCTCTCCGGGTAGTCGTTCTTCCACTGCTCCATCTCCGCCTCTTCCAGCTTGGCAACGTCTACCAGGTAACCGGTGACAACAAAGCCCTCGCAGTTCTTGGAGATGGGGTCGGGGGGACTGATGAGGTTCGTGCAGCCGCCGCGGTCGATATGCGGGGCGATCGGGTCCGGGTGAGCGCCCTTGTCCATCTTGATGGAGTTGGGGAGCACGCGCTCAGAGATGCGTGCAGCGCCCAGAACGATGCCCTGGTCGTTGAAGACCTTGACGATGTCGCCGGCCTCGATGCCGCGCTCTGCAGCGAGCTCGGGGCACATCCACACGGGCTCGTACATGTAGCCGTCCCTGCCCTTGATCTTGCATGTCTGGATCTCGCGCAGCCAGCAGATGTCGTCGTTTTGCACGTGGATGCGCCAGCGGCCCGGGCTCGTGTTCAGCAGCAGAGGATAGGTCTTTGCTTTCTCACCCCACTGGGACTCGTCGTGCGTGTAGCCCTCCTCCTTCGAGCCACCGATGGTCCACCTCGCCATGGGCTGGCGCTCCTTGTCCTCGGGGAAGTGCTCCTCGAGCGCCTCGGACCAAAACTCGATCTTGCCCGACGGAGTGTGCAGCGGATGGGCCTCGGGATCCTCGTAGAACTCGCGCATGCCGGCCGGCATGCTCTCCCAATCGGGGTTCATCGGCGGGATGAAGTACTGTTTTTCCTTGAAGTCGTCGAAGCTGATGTAGTCCGTGATGAACGATTCCTCATAGGCTGCCTCGATCTCTTCCTCGACGCTCAGGCCCTTGGTGTACTCGTCATAGATGCCGAAGCGCTTTGCCAGCTCGGCTGCGATCTCGTAGTCGGACTTGGACTCGCCCACCACATCGCAGGCGCGGTCCTGGATTCCGTAGAAGCACAGGGAGCCGCCCTGGCTAGAGCCCATGGAGTCAACGTCCTCAAGGCAGGTGGTGACCGGCAAGATGAGGTCGGCGAAGATGGTGTCTTGCTGCATCCACT
>JAQXQN010000139.1 GCA_029101185.1 Eggerthellales bacterium
GGGTCGTCGGCGTGGGCCTCGGCAAACTCGCGGTCCACGGCACCCTGACGGCTCGGCGGATCAACCTGGAAGGGCACGCTGGGGGTGAACAGGCTCACCACAGGCACGATAATCAAGGAGAGAATCATGGCCACGGCGCCGCAGTTGATGGAGCTGGTAAACAGCGGGGTGACGCCAGGGATCCAACCCATGATCATATTGCCAGTTGTCAAGCCCACGGCGAAGATGAAGCTGGTCCAGACAGCGGCCTTGGAGATGCGACCGGAGTACAGGCCCCAGACGTAAGGTCCAATGAAGGCGCCGGAAAGGGCACCCCAAGAGATGCCCATGAGCTGGGCAATCCACGTCACCGAGGAGTGGTACTGGAACAGGGCGATTGCGGCTGAAACCACAATGAACACCACAATCAGGACGCGCATGTAGGCCAGGCGCTTCTTCTCGTCCATGTCCTTGACGATGTTACCCTCGATGAAGTCCAGGGTCAGGGTGGAGGAGCTGTTAAGCACCAGGCCCGCCAAAGTGGACATGGATGCAGAAAGCACCAGAACGATAACCACGCCAATCAGAAAGTCGGGCAGGGTTGAGAGCATGGAGGGGATGATGGAGTCGTATACGGGAGCGCCAGTGGTGGGGTTATACTCGATCACGTCGGCGTACAGACGGCCAAAGCCGCCCAGGAAATAGCATCCACCTGCAACTACCAGGGCAAACAGGGTGGAGATGATGGCGCCCTGCTTGATGGCGGGACCATCCTTAATGGCGTAGAACTTCTGCACCATCTGGGGGAGTCCCCAGGTGCCCAGCGAGGTGAGGATCACCACTCCAAGCAGGTTGATGGGGTCAGGTCCGAACATGCTGGCAAAGACACCCTGGAAGCCATCGGCGATGCCGGCGTCAGCGGGCACTTGAGAGAGGGTGGTCATGGCGGCCATGAATCCACCGTTGTCGCCCAACACCGCGAAGATTACCGCCACAATGCCAACAAGCATGATGATGCCCTGCAAAAAGTCATTGACCACTGTGGCCATATAACCGCCCACCACCACATATATGCAGGTGATTAACGCCATGGCAATGACGCACCACTCGTAGGGCAGGCCAAATGCCATGCCAAACAAACGAGAAAGCCCGTTGTAGACAGAGGCGGTGTAGGGAATAAGGAACACAAAGATGATGGCCGCCGCAGCAATACGCAGGCCCTTTGAGCCATAGCGCTTTCCGAAGAACTCCGGCATGGTGGTAGCGCCAATGCGATGGGTAATCTCTCGGGTCCGAGGACCAAGCACCCACCAGGCAAGCAGACTGCCCAGCAGAGCGTTGCCGATGCCAGCCCAAAACGCCGCCAGGCCGTACTTCCAACCAAACTGGCCGGCATAGCCCACAAACACCACCGCGCTAAAGTAGCTGGTTCCAAAGGCGAAGGCGGACATCCAGGCGCCCACGTTGCGGCCACCAAGGACAAACCCGTCCACGTTTGAGGTGTATTTCTTACAGATGATTCCGACGCCAATGGCAACGCCGAAGAAGATTATCACCAGGAGAATCTTCGCGACCATGGGGTCTCCTTCCTATACCTGCCCCTATCTGGGGCCTTTCCAACCATATGCCGTACGCATTGATTGCATCCCGCCCATGCTCCCCACGAAACACCTGCGAAACCTGGGCCTCACACACGAAGTCTGTACATGCGCTCGCTTGAATCCACCGAAGCAATGCACGCGGGAATGGGTGATTCCGGCATTAAAAAAGCACCCGGGGTATCCCGCGTGCTATTAATATCGATAGGAATAGTTCTTTGAATGGCAGCCGAAACACTGCATGGCAAAGACCGAGCTCATGATGGCCCGGGCGCACTCATGGGAACACTGCTGGGCAGCCACGGCACTGGTCAACGCCAGCTCCTCGGAGCTCCCAAATCCGTTATGTCCCTTGAACCTCAGCATGGCGGACACTTTAGCACACTGCAGCCAGAGGGGAACACCCTGTGCGGATTTTCTTGGCGAACGGAACTGGACGCTTCGACTACTCCTCCCAGGCCTGCTGCTGCTGTTGCTGGCGCAGGCACTCCCGAAGGCTTTCGATCTCGATGAAGACCTGCTGGGTCTCAGGGAAATGCTGCTTGATGGACGCCTCGATGGCGTCGGTAGCACGCTCTACGGTGATGGCGTCAAGACCTGGGGCAAAGGTGACGTCGGTACAGACCACCAGGGAAGAGGGACCCATGTATACCGATAGGATGCGACCGCACTCAAGGACGGCGGGGTTTTTCTCCACCAGATCGCGCATGCGGCTGACCTGATCAGGATTGAGGCCCTCGCCCACCAGCAGACTCTTGGTCTCAACAAGCAGGGTCGCGGCTACAGCGCACAGCAACAGGCCGATGAGGATGGATGCGGCAGCATCAAAGACGGCGTTGCGGGTAACCTGGGTCAGGATGGTTCCCACCAGGGCAAACAGCAGACCAAGCTCGGCGGCGGAATCCTCCAGGACCACGGTGAACACGGAAGGATCCTTGGCCTGTTTGATAAAGGCGAAGGGCTTCATGGAACCCCGGGCACGATTGAATGTCTTGAGCGCCACTCTCAAAGAAGCGCCCTCGATGATGATGGCCAAGCCCAAAACGATGTAGCCCACCAGCGGGTCGCCGATTTCCTGGGCGCCGGCAAGAGCGTGTTCGAGGGTCTCCAGGCCTTCCATGATGGCCAGACCGCCGCCGACGAAGAAGATGGCCAGGGCAACAATCATGGTATAGAAATACACCTCCTGGCCGTAGCCGAAGGGGTGGCTGAAGTCAGGCTTGCGTTGGGCCTTGCGCATGCCGATGAGCAGCAGGATGCCATTGCCGCTGTCCACCAAGGAGTGGATTGCCTCAGAGAACATAGCTGAGGAACCGCTTATGGCAGAGGCAATGAACTTCACAATGGCCACGCCGATATTGGCAGCCACGGCGGCAATGACGGCACCCTTGCTTTCGGGCTCGTGGGCAGCGGGAGTGTCCGGGGCGGCGGCGAAGGACTCAGATGCGGACTGGAGAGACTGGGCGTCTGAAGACATGTAATTCCTTTCGGGTCTGTACGATTCGACAGGCATTGTATCCCTCACGGCGGCGCCACCGCTCACCCAATCCTATGAAAACCCGCGAAAACAAACCCTTGACAGGATTTTGACGCGGTCGTAAAGTGTGCGGCCATAAACCGATGAGGCGGGAAGAGATCATCCGAGGCGCTTCAAGAGAGTTCGGGGCGGTGGGATCCGGGCAGTAGCTGGTTGATCGGTGGGCTCGCTGAGGGCGCGTTGAAAAGGCGCGACGGCAGGTTCCGTTATCATGACCAGAGGCGTGTTGGCGCCTCGCCAAGCGCACGGGGCAACCCGTGAATCAAGGTGGCACCGCGAGTGATCTGTTTTTCAGGCACCCGTCCTTGACGCAAGAGTCTGGGACGGGTGTCTGTTGTTTCCGGCCCAGACAAAACCGGGCCAGAAGAAAGGCAGTCTCATGAGCAAGCAGACCGACACCCCCATTGAAGTCACTCCCCGGGCAACTGTCGAAGCGTGCGCGACCGGAGCGGCCGGCGCCGCGGGCACAGCCGACTCAGCCGGCGCCACCACCGCGACCGCGGGCTCAAGCGCGGACCCCTACCGCCTCTACCTGCGGGAGGACCAAATCCCTACCCA
>JAQXQN010000140.1 GCA_029101185.1 Eggerthellales bacterium
GGAGCAACGGGGATCAATTGGTAATGCCCGGTGGCGAAATCGAGGTTACCGGTCCTGCGACCCTGATTGCCCAGTGGACTCCTGAGGAAACCGACGATCCCGATAACCCTGGCGGGCCTGGAGATTCTGACGACAACGGTAATTCAAGCAACACTGATTCAAGCAGCACTAATTCAAGCAACACTAATGCCCCGGGCGTTTCTGGCGGCCAGAACACTTTGGCTGCCACGGGTGACAGCGTGAGCGTTACTCCCTTTGTCGTCCTGATGGCCGCTGCCGCAGCAGCCTTTAGTGGCGCCGTGCTTCTTCGTAGGCGTGCATAACCGTATTTGTGTAACGAAAACCCCCTACGGGTACCTAGGAGTAATACCCTCGCAAGGGCACCTGAGGCAGACCTAGTCTGAAGAACACACATACATAGACATCCAAGAAAAGGGCCCGCATCGATGGGGAACGATGCGGGCCCTGGTGCTTTGACGGAGGGATGGGGAAAGGAGGGGCCGTCAAAGCGTATGAAGAGAGAAAGGGAGAGTTGTCAATAAGGGGCGTTTCGTCCTACAGGCTTGCCACGTAACGGCCGCAGACATAGCCGGTGGTCACCGCGCGGCCGATGGACAGGCCCTCGATGTCCATGGGGTAGTCCACGCCGCCAAAGAACTGGCCGGAGGCGTTGCCCACGGCAAACAGGCCTTCGATAGGCTGGAAGTCGGCGCCCAGGCACTGGAGGTTCTCGTTAACCACCAGGCCGCCCAGGATGGCGGGGAGCTTATTGGAGCCACGGGGCACGGCGTAGTAGGGGCCACCGTTGATCTCCACCATGTACTCGGCGCGCTTGCCAAAGTCGTCGTCGCGGCCGGTGGCGCACAGCTCGTTATAGCGGTTGATGCTGGCCACGATGGTGTCCTTGTTCAGGTCCATGGCCCACTGGTTCTCCTCGGCGTAGGCGATCATGTTGTCCGCCAGCTCCTCGATGGTTTCGCCAGAGATCCACTTCTCGGGGTTGACCTTGTTGGAGGCGTTGTAGATGGAGAAGTCGTAGGGGCGCTCGGCCTTCCAGGACTCGTAATAATCCTCCCAATTGGAGGGCACGATGGCGAAGAACTTGGCAGCGGTGGAATCCTCAAAATTCATCTCAGCAAGATACTTGCGAGCGAAGTTGTTCATGTAGCCCATGCGTGCGCAGGACTCGTCCATGAAGCGCTCGCCATGGCGGTCCAGGTACAGGAAGGGCATCTCCAGACGGACGGCTGCAGGCTCGCCGTGGATCATCTTGGTGTGGGTGGTGGGGGTCATGATGGCGCCCGCCCACATGCCGGCGCACAGACCGGAGCCGTCGCGGAAGTCCACAAAGCGGGAGAAGCCCTTGGTGTCGGGAGCGTAGTAGTCGCGCATCTCGTCGTTGCTGGAGTAGTCGCCGCAGGCCAGAATTACGCCCTTGGAAGCCTTGAACAGGATGTTGTTGCCGGCCTCGTCAGTGCAGATTGCGCCCTTGACAGCCTCGCCCTCCTTATAGAGCTGCACGCAAGGGGTGTTGAAGAAGAACTCGGCGCCTTCTGCGGCCAGGGTGCCCTGGATTGCCACGGCGGCGGCGTTGTGGTTGCCTTCCACGTGGAAGTACGTGTTGGCATGCAGGGCGATCTCGTAACCGTTGTAGGGCAGAACGGCGTCATGAACGATGGTCTCCACGCCAGCCTCGGCAGCCTCCTGAGCCCACCAGGTCAGGGCCTCCTGGGAATTGCGTGCCCAGACCTCAACCAGCTTGCGATCGGAGCGGTAGTCGCTCTTCCAGTTGATGAAGGAGACGCATGCCTCAATCTCTGCCTCACCATTGGCCTCAAGGTCAAGGTAGGCGGCCATGTTACCGGTGGTCTGGGGGCCGTTGACGTTCTGGACGCAGGCAACGGAGGCGCCAGCCTCAAGGGCGGTGTGCACGGCGGACAGGCCAGACTCACCGCAGCCTACAACCACCACGTCGTACTCTTTGGTCTCGGCAAAGTCCACGATAGCCTCGGGAGCCTTCAGGAAGCTGGGGCCAGAGGTGGCGGCGGCAGAGGTGCCTTCAGAGGAAGCCTCGGTGGCCACGGTGGGCTGGCCGCAGGAGGCCAGGCCAGCAACGGCGGCGGTGCCCAGGGCTGCAACGCCTGCGCCCTTGAGGAAGCTGCGACGGGAGACGTCGTGGGTGGTGCGAATCTTGGTCATGTGGATCTCTCCTTAAGATCGGTGGTGTGCAAGGTCCCCTTCCGGCCTTGCTGGGTCCACTATCCACGGATTGCTGGTCATCCCGCATCCACCTAGAGGCAAATCAACCGTATGATTCTGTATAAACTTTCCTATAAACCCCTGTTTTACCTGGGATGACGCAAGTATTCACAAATTCATTCCTATCCGCATGTCGAAGCGTCCTGCCCTGCGGGTATAATGCCCACCCATGAGAGAAGCCATACATCATACCCATCAGCCCACCCCGGAAGCTTCTGGTACCTGCGACGCCGTTGCCGTTGAAAGCGCGCGCGCTAGTGCTCGGGCCAACCGCCGTCGTCAAATGGAAGGTATCAGCGCCTTCCTGCTTGCTCTCGGTGGGGCTCGAGCCTGGCTTACCCTGCTGTTTGCGGCGCCAGCAATCCCCACCACCGTGGATCTGGGCCTCCCTTTGGGGCTGCATCAGATATTTGATGTGGTGTTCTGCATCTTTATGCTGTCGGTTGCTCTCAACTCTCAAAAAAGTGCGCCGCTGTGCCGCGCGTCCTGGGTGCGTCCGGTAATCCTCGGGGGTATGCTGGGGGCTTCGGTGCTGTGCTGCGGGGCAAGCGTGCTAGGCCCTTCCGCATCGGGGCTTGCGATTGCGGGTGCTTTGGTGGGCGGCCTTGGATTTGCGGCGTTTCTGCTTACCTGGGCAGAAGTGATGAGTGGTTTGTCCCT
>JAQXQN010000141.1 GCA_029101185.1 Eggerthellales bacterium
CCTAAGCTGCCATGAGGAGGGCGACAACCCGGTCCCCCAGAGCCACATCGACAACAGCCTGACCAACGAGGACTGCATGGACTGCCACAAGTCCGCGTAATCCCCTAGGTCCCCTTTTCGCAGGCCCCGTGGGTGTCTAGCGTGCCCCACACACGTCTCGGCATCCGCGGGGCCCATTCGCAGGCCCCGCGCCTCTCACCACCACGCGCCCCCTGGAGGAGCCATGCAGACCCAGACACCTTCCATGCCCCCCTCAAGCCTGGACCTGAAGGAGGGCTTTCCCCTGCTGAACGCTTCGCCAGCCCTCTCCTACCTGGACAGCGCCGCAACCACCCAGCGGCCCGCATCGGTTATAGAGGCCCAGGCCAGGTTCTATCGGGACGTGAACGCCAACCCCCTACGTGGCCTCTACGACCTGAGCATTCGCGCCACCGAGGCCGTTGATGCCGCCCGGGCCCACGTGGCCCGCTTTGTGGGGGCCCAGGACCCACGGGAGGTGGTCTTCTGCCGCAACGCAACCGAGGCCCTCAACATTGCGGCTCGATGCTTTGCCCCCGTGGTTCTCAATCCAGGAGACGAAATCTGCGTCACCGTTATGGAACACCACAGCAACCTAGTCCCCTGGCAACAGGCCTGCCGTCAGGCAGGAGCGCGGCTGGTGGTGTTGCACCCCGATATCTCAGGCGTCATATCTGATCAGGCTAGTCGGGAAGCCGTCGGCCCAAGAACCAAAATTCTTGCGATGGCCCATGTCTCCAACGTACTCGGGACCATCGCCCCCGTAAGGGCCTTGGCTGACGAGGTCCACGCCCAAGGCGGGTACCTAGTGCTTGATGCAGCCCAGTCCGCCGGCCACCTGCCCATTGACGTCACCCAACTTGACGTTGACTTTCTGGCGTTTTCCGCCCACAAGGCCTATGGGCCCATGGGAGTCGGGGTGCTCTGGGGACGCCTGGATCTCCTTGAGGCCAGCGAGCCCCTGCTCACCGGCGGAGAGATGATCCGCTCCGTCACCGAACAGGACGCCATCTGGGCCTGCATCCCCGAGAAGTTCGAGGCGGGCACCCAGGACGCGGCAGGCATCATGGGGCTAGATGCAGCGCTGAATTTTATTGAGTCCATAGGATTTAACGCGATCAGGCAGCACGAATCCGCACTGCTCGCCTACGCCGACGCCCGCCTTCGACAAATTGAGGGCGTCCGTGTCCTTGGGCCGACGGACCCCTCGCTACGCAGCGGAGTGATCTCCTTTAACCTTGAGGGCATCCACCCCCATGACGTTGCCGCCCTCCTTAACGAGGACCAGGTGGCCATCAGAGCGGGCCACCACTGTGCCCAACCCTTGTTCTCCTGGCTCGAAGAACCTGGAAGCTGTCGGGCCTCCTTCGGCGTGTACAACACCTTCAAGGACGTGGACGCCCTGGTGGCGGGGCTGATTCACGTGCAAGAAGCTTTCGGCGTCTCTGGATGATTGCAACAAAGACCCCTGCACAACTATGCCAAGGACAACGACGCCGGCGGGTTCTACGCCACCTGCTACCCATCGCTGATGATCGGCCTGATCATCTTTCCCTCCAGAAAGGGGCCCCGCAAATACGGGGCCCCTTTCGTTCCGCCATACCCTGGCCGTCCAGCCAATGACGAATATTCCGTTTCTACGCCTTCACGGCTCCAGGGACCCAGTGGCCATCGGCATCCACGTAGTAGCTGCCAATCCAAGCATCCCGAGCCATCTTGCCTGAAGAGTAGAAGTAGTACTGATAGCCGTCCGCAGCTTTGAGCCAGCCGGTCTTCATGGCTCCAGAGGAGTTCAGGTAGTAGGTGGCACCGTTGATGTCAATAAAGCCCGTCTGCATCACGGCGGTGTCGGGATTCAGGTAGTACCAGGTCCCGCCCACCTTCTGCCAGCCCGTGTAGGCTTTGCCACTAGAGGCGAGCAAGTACCAGCTTCCGCCTGACTTGACCCAGCCGGAGGACTGCATGGCCCCGCCAGCAGAGAACACGTACCAGGAACCGCCCACCTTCTGGGCGCCAGTGGCCATGGCGCCAGTGGAACCAAAGTAGTACCAAGTTCCGGAAATCTTTTGCCAACCAGTGGCCATGGCACCAGAGGACGCCAGGTAGTACCAGGTGCCTTCGACCTTCTGCCAGCCAGTGAGCATGGCACCGGAGGAAGCGCACAAGTACGTGGACGCGCCAACCGTCACAAACCCTGTTGCCATCTGGCCCTTTGCGGAACCCTCATGAAGCTCCCCGTCGGATTTGGCCAGGTAGTACCAGGAGCCGGAGATCTTCTGCCAGCCGGTTTTCATGGCGCCGTTTGAACCGAAGTAGTACCATGCCCCATCAACCGACTGCCAACCGGTAAGCTTGACCCCTTCCGAGTTGTACAGGAAGCGCACGCCGTCCTGGTCCGTGTACCACCCTGTGTGGAAGTCCCCCCGCGTGCACTGTCCGTCAACTATGTCGTGGCCTAAAGCGGGATCGACCACGGTGTCGCGGGACAGCTCAATCTTGCAGCGGGTGCAGCGGATGACAGAGTCATGGGATCCCGCCTTGGTGCAGGTGGGCTCGATGACGTTTTCCGTCACTGCATCCCCAGGCTCGTGGCCAAGGGCGTCAACCTTCTTTCCGGAGAACCAGGCTCCGCATCGCTCGCACTTCTGGCCAGCCGTATGGCCCGGAAAAGTACAGGTCGCTTCGACAGCAGAGGATTCTACGATCGAATGGCCCAGGGCAGCAGCCCCAGGAATGATCTGATAGATCTCGCCGTGGGTGCAAATGTATTGGGTTATCCCCATGGATTCGCACGTGGGGTCAAATACATTGGTCCAGGCGAGGGAGTGCTTGTGCCCGTCATGCCACGTGGCGCTTTGCAGCGAATCGTTTCCAGCCTCAATGGTGATGCCTGCATGAGAATTGAGGGGATAGTACACATTAGTAATTGCGGTGCAACCGTCAAAGGCCATGGCGCTGACCGTGGTCAACGTTGAGGGCAGGGACACGGTTATCAGAGAGGAGCATCCGTTGAACACATCCCACCCTATTGTCTTGATACCTTCGGGGATCACCAGCGTCACAAGGGACGTACAGCCGTAGAAGGCAGAGGGTTGCAGGGCGGTCAAGGTGGACGGGAAGACGACTGAGCCAAGGGAGGTGCAACCGCGGAACGTCTGACCGCAGATAATAGTCACACCTTCGGGAATTTCAATCGAACGCAGGGCGGAGCAGCCCATAAAAGCGCAATCCCCGATGGTTTTTAGGCCATCAGGAAGGGTCACAGAAGAAAGCGCCGTGCAGCCATAAAACGCGGAGGATCCGATACTGGTCGCGCCCTGGGGGATTGCCATCGCCGTCAGGGAGGTGCACCCAGCAAACGCGAATTCGGAGATCTCATTTACTCCAGAAGGAAGGGACACTGAGGTTAAAGACGCGCACCCCTGGAACGCATAACCGCCAATGGTTATCACGCTCTCCGGGATGCTTACCTGAGCAAGAGCCGTACAGCCGTTGAAAGCGGCCTGGGGAATAGCGGTTACCCCATTGGAAATCACAACGGACGCAATGGCGGACTTATGGGCACTCCACGGATACTCTGAACTGGAATAATCGGAGATTATCCCTTGACCGTCAATTCTCAGAACCCCGTTGGAGTCAATAGACCAGGTCACGGATTCTCCGCACGTGCCTGAATCAATAACCGACCCACCGCCGGCGTCTACGCTCACGGCTTCAGTCTCTAATTCCATCTCCCCCTCAAAGGAATTGGAATCCGAGGACTCTTGCGCCCATGCAGTGCTTGACATCAATCCGACCAGAAGGACCGCGCACAGCGCCGCGGGAAGCACGTTTTTCACAACCCCTCGCTTCATAAGCCGCCTCGCTTTCTTTTGTACGGCATGCTCCTGTGTTGAAGGATTATACGACCCGAAATGCCGCGCAACGGCGCAAGTAGAAAATAACTGTGCAATCAATAACCAATAACAGCAGCGGAAGCACCGGCGGCAACGGCAACGGCGGCAGCGGCGATACCGGCGGCAATACCAGCGCCCTTAAGGAAATTGCGCCTCGAGACATTAGATGCGGACATGTGAGATCCTTTCCTATGGGGTTTCCCTCTTGTGTCTGCCGAAGCGTCCTGACCATATGCTTTGACCTGGAAACAAGATGGGGGTCCATTCACAACAGGACCTTTTGGACATGATCGAATCCGAGGGCGCCAACTAAGTCGAGCGCCTGGCCACACCAGCACCCGATGGCAAGTAGCGCATCATCCACGGTATCTCCACGTCACGACCATCAGGACTTAAAACCTGGCGTCTATAGTGGATGCCGTAAGCGTTCCCTCCCCCTTCCGCTTACCTGCCTAAAGCGAAAAGCCTAGGCAGTGGCCCGAATAGGGCCGTCTCCCTCCTTGTGTGAGGCTCGATCCC
>JAQXQN010000142.1 GCA_029101185.1 Eggerthellales bacterium
CCAAATTCCACGTATGCCCCGTGTGCGGCAACGTGATTCTGGCAACGGGCGAAGCGTCCATCATCTGCCACGGCGTGGAACTGCTGCCCCTTGAGGCCGAGCCCCTTGAAGCAAGGACACCCGGCCAAGAAGCCACCGCAGAATCCCCCACCGGACCCACCACCGGACCCACCACCAAATCCACCGCCGAGGAGCACCGCATCACCCTCCAGCAAATTGACGGCGAGTATTACGTCCACACAGACCATCCCATGACCAAAAGCCATTACGTGTCGTTTATTGCCGCCGTCTCCCCCAACGAGGTCCAGCTGGTCAAAACCTACCCGGAATCCACCGCCCAGGCCTGATTTATGATCTCCAACGTCAGCGACATATACCTGTTCTGCAACAAGGATGGCCTGTTCAGAACCCATATTCCCATGACGAAGCGTGCTGCTCAAAACCGTTAATCCAAAGCACGAACGCTCTTGGAGAAAACCAACGCGCAGGCAAGCGCCAGCACGCACACGCCATCGATGCAGAAAAACATTGGCGTGCCGGTCACTTCGGCAACCACGCCTCCTAGCGCCGTGCCAATTGGAACCGCCAGCCCCACCAAGGAGTTGAACAGACCCATGACCCTGCCTAGTTTCTCTTCAGGAATTCCCTTTTGCAGCAGGGTCATGAGCGGGGCGTTAAACCACGCGCACACCACCGCCAGCACCCCCACGCACAGAACAAACCACCAGTAGCCCCCCGAAGGAATCAGGCCCGATACAGTGGTAAACAACCCGTACAGGAACGCCGAGAGGATAATAAGCCGCGCAAGCCCCTTCTGAGGGTTGACGGCCATAAGCAGAAGGGATCCCACCATCATCCCTACACCCATCACCGCAGCCACCAAGGATGCGGCAAAACCGTCACCGTTAAAGTGAACGTTGACCATCAGGGGCAATAGGGAATCAATGGGGCCATAAGCCATCATCCCCAGAGACACGGCAATAACCAGCACAAGCAGACCGCGTTTCTCTACCAGGGCTTTTGCTCCTACAGTCATGCTCTTCCAAGGTCCATCCCCATGATCGATCGTGATCCTGGGCACCTTCGCCAGAAGCATGGTCACCACCGCCGCCACCGAGCCCACACAACCAAGGATCACGCAGGACTGCAGACCCAGGGTGGTATAAAGGAGGATCCCCAATGGCGGAGCGGCAATCATGGACACGCTGCCCAGTACCGCATCAAGGCCGTTAATGCGCATCAGATGACGCTCGGGGACCAACAGCGGCATGGTGGCATTGAACGCCGGGCCGCGAAATGCGGCCAGAAAACCCCACACGGTGGTCATGGCCACAACAGCCCAGAAGCTTGGGCCGAACACGATGATAACCCCGGCAACAATAGCCAAGGTAAGCGCCATAAGCGCATCGCAGGTAATGATAATCTTCTTGCGGCTATGCCTATCCGCAAGCACGCCGCCCAGAGGAGCAAGCAGCCCCATAGGCAGAAACGCCAGCACATACATGACCGCAAGGGCAATAGGAGATCCCGTAGTCTCAGTGATAAACCAAACCCCCGAATAACTCACCGCGTTACCGGCAACTGCGGAAGCAGCGTAGCCAGACCAGATTAGGGCGACTCTCATCAGCCAGTCTTTAGGAAGCAAATGACCACCTGCGGTCACTTCGAAATCAGACTGGCCTGCATACTGCGATTCGTCATCCTGCACATCCACCGATTGAACCATGCTGCTCCTCTATTTCTCTTGCGATCCGTATAGCTGGCACACTATACACGATTCTAAAAATCGTTAAGAAACGAGAACGAAACAACACCTGTGACAGAACGGGCAGTGCAAGGAGGCATCATGACCAATCCCTGGACCACCATCTCCCTATTGGATTACGAAGGGCATATGGCCCTCGATTCGGTTATGCAGCTGCAAACCCTCAACCGGATTATGGCCAGCCAGATTCAGGACTGCCCCGAAGGTTCAGTAATGGTTATGGGTGTGGCGGGCGGAAACAGCCTGGAATACGCCAACGCGGACCACATCACCAAGGTCGTTGGCCTGGATATCAATCAGGAATACCTTGATCAAATAGCCCAGCGCAAAGTCCTGCCCCCTGAGAAACTGACCCTCCTGCAAGCCGATCTTACCGACCAAACCACGCAACTGCCACATACGGATTCCGTTATCGCGAATTTGCTCATCGAATACATCGGATACGACCACTTTGTAAGGGCCTTGGACAATACTGAAGCGAGTTTCGTCAGTTGCGCAATCCAAGTGAATCTGGACGAAAACTGGGTCTCCAACTCCCCCTACCTGCACGCATTCGACTGCCTTGACGAGGTCCACCACCTCATTGATGCCGCAGGTCTAACCTCAGCCATGACCAAAGCCGGGTTCACATCCAAAAAGCGAGAGAGCTACCCCTTGCCCAACGGCAAACA
>JAQXQN010000143.1 GCA_029101185.1 Eggerthellales bacterium
CCAGTAGCAACCTCGTCGAGCAAGAAACCAGGGTCGCAAACCCAAGATATTTCGCGCCATGCTCGGCGCATCAAAAAAGCCGCATCCGAACGTCTGCTCGGATGCGGCTTGACACTCTCCTTGGCGCCCTGGCGCCTTGACACCGCGGCACCTTAGCGCCGTGGCGCCTGAAGCCCCTTAGTACATGCCAGCGCCGGCAGCGGCAGCGGCGGCTGCGGCGGCGTCATTCTCCTTGGGGATCTCATGCACGGTGGCCTCGGTAATCAGGATCAGGCCGGCAACGGACACAGCAGCCTGCAGGGCGGTGCGGGTCACCTTCACAGGGTCGGACACGCCCATGGCAATCATGTCGCCATACTCGCCGGTGGCGCAGTTCAGGCCCTGGCCATGTGGCAGACCCTTGACCTTCTCCACCACCACGGAGCCCTCAAAGCCGGCGTTTTGGGCGATGGTGCGCATGGGGGCCTCCATGGCCTTGCGCACGATGGCAACGCCAATCTCCTCATCGTGGTCGGTACAGACAACCTCGTCCAGTGCGGGCAGAGCCTGCAGCACAGCAACGCCGCCACCAGGGATGATGCCCTCTTCAACAGCGGCGCGGGTTGCCTGCAGGGCGTCCTCGATGCGAGACTTCTTCTCCTTGAGCTCGGACTCAGTTGCAGCGCCCACCTTCAGAACGGCAACACCTCCGGCCAGCTTGGCCAGGCGCTCCTGGAGCTTCTCGCGGTCAAAGTCATTCTCGCAGTAGGAAATCTCGGCCTTAATCTGATCAACGCGGTCAGCGATGGCCTTAGGATCGCCAGCGCCATCAACGATGGTGGTGTTATCCTTGGTAACCTTGACGGTCTTCGCGGTACCCAGCATGGAGATGTTGGCATCAGCCAGGGTCAGGCCAAAGTCAGCGGCAATCACGGTAGCGCCGGTAACAATGGCGATATCCTCAAGCATGCGCTTGCGACGGTCACCAAAGCCGGGGGCCTTCACGGCCACGCAGTTGAAGGTGCCGCGCAGCTTGTTCAGCAGCAGGGTGGCCAGAGCTTCGCCCTCAATGTCCTCGGCGATGACCAGCAGAGGACGACCGCTACGCATGACCTCCTCAAGCAGGCCCACGATATCCTGAACGGAGTTGAGCTTCTGGTCGGTGAGCAGGATGAAGGGGTTCTTCAGCTCTGCGACCATGCGCTCCATGTCGGTGGCCATGTAGGGAGACAGGTAACCCTTGTCAAACTGCATGCCCTCCACAATCTCCATGTCCATGCCAAAGGTCTGGGACTCCTCAACGGAGATGACGCCTTCCTTGCCCACCTTGTCCATGGCCTCGGCAATGGCGTTACCGATCACTTCGTCACCTGCGGAAATGGTGCCCACGTTGGCAATCTGCTCCTTGGAATCCACGGGGATTGCCTCTTCCTTCAGGCGGGCCACAATGGCCTCGGAAGCCTTCTCAATACCGTGACGAACAGCCAGGGGGTTAGCGCCGGCGGTCACATTGCGCAGGCCCTCCCTGACCAGAACGTCGGTCAATAGGGTAGCGGTGGTGGTGCCATCGCCCGCGCCGTCGTTGGTCTTAGTAGCGGCTTCCTTCACTAGCTGGGCGCCCATGTTCTCAATGGGGTCCTCCAGCTCAATCTCGCGAGCCACGGTCACGCCGTCGTTGGTGACGGTGGGGGCGCCGTAGGAGCGCTCCAGGGCAACGTAGCGGCCCTTGGGTCCAAGGGTCACCTTAACGGCATCTGCCAGCTTGGTCACACCAGCGGCCATGCCCGAACGGGCCTCGGCCTGGAACTTAATCTCTTTTGCCATGACGAAACGTCCTTTCAAGAATCATCCACTGTGCGCATCGCACGTTTCACGCATGCTGGCCGGTCCAAAATTGGGGCCAAGCCAGCGTAACTGGTTAGCAGAGCTTGTTAGCGAAGGGACCTACAACTAGTCAGCAACAACCGCCAGAATCTCGTCGGAGCGCAGAATCAGCAGGTCCTCGCCCTTGTACGTGACCTCGGCGCCGCCGAACTTGCCAAACAGGATGTGGTCACCCTCCTTGACGGGAACGGGAATCAGGTTGCCATCCTTGTCCAGACGGCCCTCCCCCACGGCAAGGACGGTACCCATGGCGGGCTTCTCCTTGGAGGTGGAGGCCAGAATCAGACCAGCGGCGGTGGTGGTCTCAGCCTCGTCACGCTTGACGATTACACGATCTCCCAAAGGCTTCAGATTCATGATATGTCCTTTCATTAAGCCTTATATAACCAAGCAGTATGGTGAGTGCTAGCACTCGAACAGTCCGAGTGCTAACGGGTTGACATACTATCACGAGTGCCCCCTGCCCGAAGAGGACTTCACCCAATTTCCCTTTTCGTTACTTTTCCTGCATGTAAGACGGCTCCGTCTGCATGGGCGCCAAAAGAGCCAGCGCAGCCAGATCCGCAGCCAGGTCCACAGTCAAACCCTCAGCCAACACCGCGGCCATATCCTCAGGCAGCGGCGCCACCACCGCTACCTCCTCCCCCGTTACCGGATTGGCCAGGTGCAACTTCCAGGAGTGCAGGGCGGTCCGGCCAATCAGCCCCGACGCCCGCCCATACACGGGATCCCCCAACAACGGATGACCCACATGGGCCATATGCACCCGAATCTGATGGGTCCTACCTGTCTCAAGCTCCAGCTCAACCAGGGATACCACCTGGTCAGAAGCATCTTCGCAGCATGGCGAAGCGCCCTGGGCAGCCGCGCCCTGGGCATCCGCGCTCAGGACCCCGACGCCCGGTTCAGAAGCCGCAGCCACCTCACCAGGCACCACGAACTCCCCCAGCACCCGATAATGGGTAACCGAAGGCTTTCCATCCTCACACACCCCAAACACGCTCGGTGCCGTAGAAATCCGCCCCAACGGGGCATCCACCACACCGGACGCTTCGTCAAAATGTCCAAGGCACAAGGCCAGATACCTACGGGAGAAGTCTCGGGTGTGCATGGCCTGCTGCAGCCTGTCCTGCACATACCCGCTCAGAGCAAACACCACCAGTCCCGTAGTATCCATATCAAGCCGCTGCACCGGATGAGGGTTGGCCTGCCTGCCCTGCCGCGCGAACCTCCCCATCAGGTAATTCACCATGGTGTCCCGGTCGTGCCCGGGGCTTGGGTGCAGCACGGAGCCGGCAGGCTTGTTGACCACCAGCAGATCCTGGTCCTCGTAGAGCACCTCAAGGGGGCCATCCTGGGGCTCGATGGTTGAGTCCTTGCTGCGGACCGCCTCGTCATCTATGCGCAAAGACACGGTTTGACCTAGGGATACCTTTGTATCAAGCCGAGACGGCTCCCCGTCAAGAAGTACGGCCCCGGCAACGTTTTTTGCACGGCGAAGCGTCCTGACCGACACCTTGCCCCGCTCCCAAAGTACCTGCCTGACCGTCTGGCCCTGGCAGGAGGAGTCACAGGAGACCTGGATGAGGCGCATCAGCGGCCCGCCTTGGGGGTTGGGGCTGCCGCGGGACGGGCGCTAGCACCAGGGCGGACGGCCGCCGCGGGACGGCCCGCCTTGACCAGGTAGGACCGACACCAGGCAAGCAGGGCCTCGCAGCCCGCCAGCACATCGGCGTAGGTGGTCTCAAAATCCCCGGTGTACCAGGGGTCCGCAACGTCGGCAGCCTCATCCGCACTGGACGCTTCGGCATACTCCATCAGCTTATGGACCTTGCCGGCAGCATCCCCGGTAAGCATGCGGCGCATGTTTCTTATGTTGGCGGCATCCATACCCACAAACAGGTCCCACTGTTCATATTCCCCGCGGCGCAGCTGACGGGCCCGATGGGGCACGCAGGGAACCCCGTGGTCGGACAGGACGCGACGGGTACCGTGATGGGGCGCTTCGCCAATCTCCTCCGTGGAGGTTGCAGCGGAGTCAATCACAAAGCAGGCAGATAATCCGGCCTGGTCAACCAAGTGCTGCATGACGGACTGGGCCATGGTGGATCGGCAGATGTTGCCGTGGCAGACAAACAGGATGCGGATTGCTTGGCTGGTAGAGAAGGGGGCCACGGATGCTCCTTTTCGTGTCAAGGGCGTAGGACGCACGGGGGGCGTAGCGCACACGGGGGCGTAGCGCACAAAGGCGTGAGGCAGTGTATCACGACCGCTCCAACCCATAGCGAAGCCTCCTGCCACATGGCCAAACGTGCACAGAATCGGATAATCCCGCTCCAAGGGGGGTTTCTGGGACTCATTTAAGTATCATGTGCCCATCGCTTTTTC
>JAQXQN010000144.1 GCA_029101185.1 Eggerthellales bacterium
ACCAAGAAAAGCTCACCAGGCAAAACTAGGAGGCCCAAAAGGGCCCCTGGAGTGGGAGCACTACATAACTCGTTTGACAAAAAATTGCAGGTTCTTGTGTGCCCTGTCTGGGGGCGTCCTTGGCTGGCATCACTTTCGTACGCGGGCGTTTTGATTGCGCCTACGGCGGTGCTGAATAAAGGAAGCGACTCTATCAGCGTATCCTTGCTGGTCAGGAATGCTCCTAGATAGGACCGGCCTTGGCAGTGCGTTCTTGCCTTCAGGGGCGATGTTTGGCGCACGTGCCCTTCGGTTTGCCTACCGGCTTGGGTTATTGTGGATTGGGCTTTAGTCCGACCTGCCTCTTTGAGTACCGAGTGAACCGTGCGGACAGAACATTTCGTCATAGAAGCAATCTGCTGTTGGGTATAGGATCCAGTTTTGTGGAGGCGGACAATCTGGAGATTCCGGTCTGACCTGCGCTGACGCGTTTCTTGCTTTGCCTTGAGGCGCTGTGCGGCGCGTTTGGAAGAGAAGAACGACAGTGCAATCATCTCCTGCTCTGAGAGATCCAGGAGGCGGACGACGGTATCTGCGCCCAGGATGTAGTGTCCGGTCTGGCCTTTTACGTTGGTGACGGTGTCTACGGCACGCTCGATGCCGGCAATCTCCCGCTTGGACAAGGGGCTCTTGAAGCGAGCGTTAAATGCATGCAACTGGGATTTTGCTTGGTCACGGTCGTAAATCTGGACCGCGGTGTTGTAGAGGACAAAGCCCATGAGCTCTCGGGACCCACGGCAGTCAAAGTTGCGATGCTCTTGGAGCTGGTGTACCTTGCTCAATCGGGACATGAGCATGGGTTGGAAGTTGAGCACAGTTGCGTGAGCCTGCGCGTTAGGAGTAGGGTGCGCGTCCATCGGGGTACGTGAAGCAGCGGCACGGGCATATTGTGCCAGGTCAGGAAGGTTGTAGTAGGAATCATGGGCGCTGATGAGCGTGGCGAAGCGCCCCGCCTTCGGGTTAAACGTGCCGGGAATGCGCGACACCCGGGCGTGGTCATACACGGCACGGTCCACGGAAATGCCGTCAAGATCCTTCAGAAGCTGTCCGAGCAACTGGCCAAGCATCTCCTGGACGCGCTTGAAGTAGTTGATGCCCTTTAGGTTGATGCAGCGGGAACCTCCCTGATACCGATAGGGAATGGACCGCTCAAGCACGTAGTACAGGTGCAAGCCTCGGCCGGAGTCCACAAGGAGGTTGGGGTTGGGAAGTGCGCCTTCCGCCGCTGCAGTCATAATCCGAGAGGTTGCCTCAAAAATCAGCGAATCGCTCTGACCTCGGGAGACGCCGTGGCAATCCAGATCAAAAAAGAGGGCGTTGATCTGTCGGGTGGAGTCTGTTGCGCGGCTGCATCCGGTGAATCCGTTATGCGTGACGTAGTAGTTATGCCGGGTGTCGAAGTGTACCGCGCCGAGGGTTTGCCGTTTGTAGGCAGCATCGGTCCAGACACCAGAGGCATCGGAAGAGACCACGTAGAAGCTGTCCCGGTCGTCATGAAGGAGGATGCGGAAGAACCGATCCCGTTCAGACTCAACCAGGGGCTCGGCGGCAGTATGCTGACCCAAAGGCGACAAGGCGCAACCGTCCCCAGGCCGGCATGGCGGCCTGTAAAAATTGGCCAGTCCCGGTGCTGCAAGGATCGCATTTTGGGTACACGAACCTAAGCCCCAGGTAGGCGGCTGTGTATTCCTTTGTCGATAAGGGAAAAGAAACAGGCCTGAAACACGCACAAACTTGTACGTTCAGACCTGAAGTGATAAAATACCTAGTTGCTACGCGAGGTGATTTAAATCACTTCATAACCCCCGGCGCCAACCGGGGGTTCTTTTCTTTTATCGACCGGGTTTCCCCGTTTGACGGTGCTCAGTATAACAGGATTTTCGGGCTTTGCAATAATATATATTACGGTTTCACCCCTAATTTGACCCTAATATATAATATTCCTTAAAAATGGCCATGAAGTTTCGTCCCATATGGCACCAAAAGTATCTAAACGATACTCCATACACCCATATGAATAGTGTTTTTGCGTGAAATGGGCCGCCATATTAT
Organism: Eggerthellales bacterium; assembly: GCA_029101185.1. Taxonomy (GTDB): domain Bacteria; phylum Actinomycetota; class Coriobacteriia; order Coriobacteriales; family Eggerthellaceae; genus Slackia. The sequence continues at coordinate 2,092 of JAQXQN010000144.1, forward strand.
AAAGGTTGCTAGATAGTATGGCGGGATTGTCGGAAGTGGCGATCACGTGCTTAAGTCAGGGACAGCTGAAGGGGGCATCTCACAAGGACGGTTAGCGAATTGCCTGGATATCTCCCTTGATTCCCATCACCGTCACCGATAGGGGAATGGCCTTTCCGCTTGCGGCTAGGGCGCTTCGCAATGCCATTTCAAGACCTCCGCAGCAGGGAACTTCCATACGGGCGAGGGTAATTGCGCGGATGGAGTTGCTGCTGATGATCGCGGTGAGCTTTTCTGAGTAGTCCACCGGATCCAGCTTCGGGCAGCCAACCAAAGTGACGCAACCAGCCATGAAGTCCTGATGGAAGTTGGCGTAGGCAAAGGCGGTGCAGTCGGCGGCAATGAGCAGGTGGCAGTTGTCAAAATAGGGGGCGCGGGTGGGTGCAAGCCTGATTTGGCAGGGCCATTGGGCAAGCTGGCTTGCGGGAGCAGGGCTTGCGGTGGCTGATGGGGTTGCAAATGCAGGCGCGGTGGTCACAGGAGCGCCTGCGGCCGATGTGGCCGCTGATGCCGAAGCTACGGCATCAGCGTCTGCGGGGGAGACCTCAGGCGCGGTGATGAAGCTGATGGCTCCAGCAGGGCAGGCGGGGAGGCAATCTCCCAGGCCGTCGCAGTAGTCCGACCTGGTCAACTGGGCTTTTCCATTAACCATGGCAATAGCGCCTTCGTGGCACGCGGCTACGCACAGACCGCATCCTGTGCACGCAGATTGATCGATAGAAATGATGGTGCGAGACATACAACCTCCTGGCTGACTCTGCGGGAGAACGTTGGCAATACGTGTGGACTGCCATTATCGCAGGGTTCAACCAGGAGGCGCGAAAAATCCTATTCCTTGCCCCGAGCAACACGGGCAATCCATCTCCAGTGGACGGCCAGGTGCACCACAAGCAGGGCCAGCAGCACCTTGGCGGCCACCGCGTGGACCGGGTCCCAGAAGAAGTAGCCCGTGGCGAAGTGCCCTGTCAGGGGCAGCACGGTACCGGACACCAGAACTCCTGAAACGGCGGTCATGGCCAATGCAAGCAGGATGGCAATGTTAAGCAGTAGGTTGCCGGTGCGGGACCAGGAGGGGCCCGTCTGGACTGTGGAGCGGGCGGCGTCGGTGCACCACAGGGCCCGCTGGGCCAAGTGGACGAAGAAGAGCACGGTGATCCCGAGCCCCAGCCACTCATGGAAGGGCACGCCGGTGATGGAGGGGTTTGCGGCAATGGCGTAGATCCCAAGGATGACGACGTCTGCAAGCAGCATTCGTTTGGCGTTCATCGTTGGCCCCCTTCCTGGTTGGAATTGGATTCGCCAGGTACAGAGCTATCGGGGTCATCCGGGCGCCGGGACAGGACGCGCACAAGGGCAACCAACCCAACCACCAGGGCCACGGGAGCCAGGATCCACAGGTTGAGGCTGGCGTCGGAGGCCTGGCGGTAGCGGTTTGCCATGGTGTCCCAGGCATGGCACTCCACAGAGGAGCATCCGGCCTCGGGGCAGGTCATCTCATGAACGCCGTCGGGCTCGGGCACGTTGTCAAACCCGTGGCACTCGCCCGACGCACAGCCTACGGCAGGACAGGGGGAGTCGGGCGAAATGGCCTGGATTGAGGTGTTTGGTTCAGCCAACAGGCCTATTCCTAAGGCAAGGGCGCAGGCCAGGGCGAAACCGCCCAGGGCGATGAGTATCTTTTTGGTCATAGCGGCTCCTGGGTTGCAGGGCCCCGCCCTGGATTTCCAGGGCGGGGCTTGGTAAACAGGGCTTGGACAGATGTGGTGCCTATGCTACTCCTCGGGCGACGCGGGTGCCAGGGGCAGGTAGCGCAGGCCCAGCAGGAGGACGAGGCCGCCCAGGGCGAGCACGCCCACCATCACGCCCAGCTCGATGGGCTCGGGCCAGTAGACCAGGCCCTCGTAGGCTCCCTGCCAGCCGGCCGTCCAGTTGGTGACGGTGTGCCCGGTCATGACGCCGGGCATGGCGATGTTGGGGGTCTGGAAGCCGCCCACCAGTAGCTCGGCGCGCTTGCAGAAGATGCCCAGGATGGCCAGGACGGATGCGGCCACGATGCCGGGGGCGGTGCGCAGCCTGGGCACGAAGCAGATTACGGCCGCGGCGGCGCAGCAGAGCACCTCGCCCCAGAAGAAGGGGGCCACGGGGCCGGCCACCAGGGTGGAGACCACCTCGGCGCCGGACCCGCCGGGGAAGGCGGAGGTCAGCAGCTCGCAGCCCAGGAAGTACAGGTCCACGCAGACGAAGGCGCCCAGCATCTT
>JAQXQN010000145.1 GCA_029101185.1 Eggerthellales bacterium
GGCAACGGCGCCCAAATCCTGGGCGAGGTCGTGCATTTGGTCCACCAGGTTGTGATTGAGTTTGGTGATGGTGGTGTTTACCTGGACCTCCACCCCTGCGGCCTGGGCCAACTTTATGCCGCGGATGGAGGCATCAAAGGCGCCTTCCTGACCACGGAACTGGTCATGCTGCTCAGCCGTGGGGAAATCCAGGGACACAGAAATGCGGGGGATGTGATGCTCGGCCATGGCCTGGGCAATCTCCTCCGTGATGATGGTGGCATTGGTGCCGATAACGGGGTATGCGCCTTTTTCGTAGGCGTAATCTGCAATGTCCCAGATGTCGGGACGCATCAGAGGCTCACCCCCAGTGAGAATCAGGATAGGGTCCGTGATGGAGGTGATGTCGTCAATAACCGCCTTGCACTCTTCAAGGGACAGCTCCCCTGGGTAATGGCCAAACTCTGAGGCCGCCCTGCAGTGGGAGCAGGACAGGTTGCACGAGCGGGTAATCTCCCAGGCCACGATGCGGGGAGCTTGTATGCCCGTGCGCTGCTCAAATGCCGCTGCAGCAGGACCGGAACCAGGCCTGCGCATGGGTCTACCGCATGTCGAAACGTGCTGATCCATTATTCCCCCTCCGCCGCCAGCCATGCGGCGGCGTCCTTAGCGTGGTAGGTGATGATGGCGTCCGCCCCCGCCCGTTTCATGGATAGCAGCAGCTCAAGCACCACCCGACGCTCGTCAATCCAGCCGTTGGCGGCGGCGGCCTTTACCATGGCATACTCACCGGAGACGTTGTAAGCCACCGTGGGAAAGTCGGTCTCCGACTTCACCCGATAGAGCACATCCAGATACGAAAGAGCGGGCTTGACCATTACCAGGTCTGCGCCTTCGGCAATATCAAGCATGGCCTCCCGCACCCCCTCGGAGGCGTTGGCAGGGTCCATCTGGTAGGCCCGTCGATCCCCAAAGGCGGGGGCGGAATCCGCCGCGTCCCTGAAGGGGCCATAGAATCCGGAGGCGTACTTGGTGGAGTAGGACATGATGGGCACATGCTCGTACCCCTCAGCATCCAGAGCCGCGCGGATATGGGCAATGCGACCGTCCATCATATCCGAAGGGGCCACCATGTCGGCACCTGCGCGGACGTGGCTCAATGCCTCGGCGGAGAGCCATTCTAGGGTGGCGTCGTTGATAACCCGGCCCGCGTCGTCAAGCTTGCCGCAGTGGCCGTGGCTGGTGTACTCGCACATGCACACATCGGTGATAACGTACATCTCGGGGCAATGGGCCTTGATGCTGCGCACCGCCCGCTGGACGATGCCCTGGGGATTGTAGGCTTCGGAGCCGCACTCGTCCTTATGGTCGGGCAGACCGAAGAGCAGCACGGAGCGAATTCCCAGGTCACAAAGGCGGTCAATTTCGGCCGGCAGCATGTCTACGGTCAGTTGATAAACCCCGGGCATGGAGGGAACCTGGTCTGCACGGCCTTCGCCCTCCTTCACGAACAGGGGGTAGATGAAATCCGCGACGGACAGGGATGTCTCCCGGATCATGGAGCGCACGGTCTCGGTGGCACGCATGCGGCGGGGGCGGTAGGCGGGGAATTGTCCAAGGGTGCGCATTAGTGAATCTCCTCATCAGTCAGGTAGCAGGCGGGGTCTGAGGCCCAGAGGTCTCCCGTGGCGGCTTCGGCCCGGACGCGGAAGTTGCCGTTGCAAATGTTGAGCCATTTGCATTCGGCACAGCGGCCGGTGACAAAGGGACGCTTGTTTTTCAGCCGATACATCAGCTCCGATTCCGGGGTGGTGCGGGAGATGTCGGTCCAGATCTCCGAGAAGGGCCGCTGGCGCACGTTGCCAAAGCTGAAGTGGCGCCAGAACTGGTCCGCGTACACTTCGCCATCCCAGGACACGCAGCCAATGCCCGCGCCGGTGGAGTTTCCCCCGTTCATCTGCAGCAGCTCATAGACCGCCTGGGCGCGTTCGGGATCCTCCTTGAGCAGCTCCTGATAGACGAAGGGGCCGTCTGCGTGGTTGTCCACGGTGAGGATCTCCGGAGATCCGCCCCGGTCAAACCAGTCCCGGGTGCGGTCCATGATCAGGCGCACGGCTTGGCGGGTCTGTTCGTGGTCCAGGTCCTCCTGCATCAGCTCGGAGCCTCGGCCGGTATAGACCAGGTGATAGAAGCAGGCACGGTTGATGCCTTCGGCTTCCATGACGTCAAAGATTGCGTTGATGTCTTGCCAGTTCTGACGGTTGATGGTCATGCGCAGGCCCACCTTGATGCCGGCGGCCTTGGCGTTGCGGATGCCCTGGATGGCCCGGTCAAAGGAGCCCTCCACGCCCCGGAACCTGTCGTGGGTCTGGCGGCAGCCGTCAAGGGACACCCCCACATAGGAGAGCCCCACCTGGGCAAACTGCTCGGCCAGTTCTGGAGTTATCAGGGTGCCGTTGGTGGAGATGACCACTCGCATGCCGGCGGACCTGGCGTAATGCATCAGCTCCACCAGATCTGGGCGCACACAAGGTTCGCCGCCGGAAAACAGCAGCACTGGGGCCCCGAAAGCGGCAAGGTCGTCGATCATGGCCTTAGCCTCAGCGGTGGTCATTTCGTTCTCGTATTGCTTGCACTCGGACTCGGCATAGCAATGCACGCAACGTAGGTTGCAGGTCTGGGTGCAGTTCCACACCACCACGGGCTTCTTGTCCGCGGAGAACTGCAACAGCTCGGAGGGGAGCCGCTTGGACTCGCGGTTGTACCGGAGTACGTCGGCGGGCTCCACGGCACCGCAGTAGAGTTTTGAGATTCCGATCATGGGTGAGGGTGTCCTTTCAGTCTATTCCCTGTCGAAGCGTGCTACGCCCAGCGTTTCAAGCATGCAAGCCACAAGTCCGTCTATGGTGTATTCATCCGCCTGGTGAACTTGGTGTATCCCCAGGTCATGAAGGGTGTTGGTGGTTATGGGCCCAATGGAGAACACCTGCTTGTCCGCAAGGGCATCCCTAAAGCCGTCCCCCAGGATGGCCGCCAGGTTAGTTGCGGTGGAAGAAGAGGTAAATGTGATTGCGGTAGCCTCGGGGCGAGCCAAGACCTCAGCCGCACGGGCCGCCTCCGTGCCCGTTGGCAGCACAGTGCGGTACGCCGCCACCACATCCACCTGAACTCCCATGGCCCGCAGGGAGTCCACCAGCACCGCTCGCGCCTCCTGGGCACGGGCAAGCAGCAGGTGCTGACCTGGGGCGATACCTGCTTTAACCAGGGCGTCGAACACGGCCTCCGCCCGATATTCGGACGGAACCACATCCGCCACGATGCCGCGGGACGCCAGTCGCGCCGCCGTGGCGGGCCCGATGGCACCAACCCGCGCCCCACCGAAGGCCCGGGCATCCAGCCCCAGCTCACCCAAGGTGTCAAAGAAGCAGTCCACCCCGTTGACGCTGGTGAATACCACCCATTGGTAGCTCCCCAGGCTGCTTGCAGCCTGGGCCATGGCAGGAGTGTGGGCCAGAGACTCAATCTGGATGGTGGGCAGCTCAAATACCTGGGCCCCCAGAGCGCAAAGCCGCGCCGCTACATCCGAGCTCTGGGCCCGGGAACGGGTCACTACCACCCCGTTGCCAAACAGCGGGGCATCCTCAAACCATCGCAGCTGGTCATGCAATTGGGCAACCTGCCCAATCAGGATGATGCACGGCGCCTCAAAGCCCCGGTCAATGCAGTCCTGGGCAATTCGATCAACTGTTGACACCAGGGTTTTCTGGCAAGGCTTGGTGCCCCAATGCACCAGCGCCGCCGGAGTCTTGCCCCTCAGGCCCTGTTCCATCAGCCGTTGGGC
>JAQXQN010000146.1 GCA_029101185.1 Eggerthellales bacterium
TCCTGGAACCCGCCAATGGCCCCCTTGTACTTGCAGGTATCGCACCCTCCGTCCACGATGGTGATTGCCGAAGCGCCCTGGGCCGCGGCATACACCAGCATGGTGGCGTCAATCCGACTCACACAGGGCAGGCTCACCACCATGTCCACGTTGGCCCGATGATGGCTCTTAACCCGGGCGCAGATAAACACCACATGCCCCTGGCAATCCCGGATGCAATCCCTGATCTTACGGTACAGGTCCTCATCGGCGGGCTTAAGGTGGGTGATGGCGTCGGTGGGACAGGCGACAGCACAGGATCCGCAGGAGATGCACAGGCTCGAATCAATATCGATGGTGTTGCCATTAAGAGAGATCGCCCCCGAAGGACAGGCGTTCGCGCAACGCTTGCAAACGCTATTGCGGTTGCGGACCTTCGCGCAGGTTGCCGCGTTCACATGCAGCGCCTTGCTTTCAAGCCGCTCAAGAATGTCAATGACGTCAACGATAGAGGGCATCTACCGGTCACCTTCCTCAAGGATCAGACGCTGAGCCCGGGCCAGTTCCTCAGGCGTGTTGGTGTTGATGAAGCATCCGCCCGCCGGTGCGGCCCTGACCACTTCGTCACCTTCAAAGTAATCCATGTCAACCTTGTCGAAGAAGTCCTTGGCCCGCTCATTGCCTTCGGCGAGGGCCTCCCGCACCGCCCACAGGCATCGGTCCGTGCGATACACCCCGTGGAAGGGCTCCACACCGTTGGAGTTTCGGGGCACCACCGCATCGGCGCCGCCGGTATGCAGCTTGTAGGCCTCCGCAATGACCACCTCAGGGGAGGCAAACACCATGTCGCAGGCCACCAAGGCGGTAATGGGACTACCGGAGGCCTCAAAAGCGGTACAGATACCCCGCAGGGCCCCCCGCTTCTCAAACACGTCTCCCACCAGCCTGATGGGACACTCCACCCCCAGGTCATGAACGAATCCCAGCTTCTCCGCCTCATTGGTGGTGATCACGATCTCATCCGCGGCGGGGCTCAGCCTTCGCACCAGCCGGGCAATAAGGGGCTGTCCCAAGAAGGGCACCAGTGCCTTGCTCTGACCCATACGCCGAGACTCTCCGCCAGCCTGAATCACCACCGTGACCCGAGGCCGTACAAACCGCTCCTGCAGGAAATCCGCGATTCCCGCAACATCATTGATGTCGAAGTGTACAAGCCCGTTGCGAGCCGCGTACTCGTGAACCTGGGGCATATCCGTGGCAAAGCCAAGGGGCATAGCGCCACGGATCCGGCCAGTCTCAAGCAATTCCTGAAGAGCAGCCTGATCCCGCTGGTTCTCCTGGCGCATAACCTCGATGACCGGCAGTCCGCTACTGCGGAACCCCTCAACGATTACGATATCGTGATTGAACATGGTCTGGACAATTTCGTCACAGTCCACCTCATGGTCAAGCTCCGTAATCCGAGCAATCCGGTCGGGAGAGACTACCACCACATCCCGAGAACCTGCGACCCGATGCCTATAGGAATCCTTGCCTGGAATGTCGATATCAAAACCCACATGACCGTGGTGCTTAATGGAACCCACGTCAAGCCCCCGAGCTACCAACTCGGAGATGACCTGGCAAATCAGTGTCGTCTTTCCGGAATTATGACGTCCCACAAACGAAACCGCAGGACTCGGCTTATTAAGTCTTGGCATATAACCCCCCACACCAAACTTTTCTCGTCAGCCCCCACTGACTTGGTCGGCCCCAACAGACCCGGTCAGCCCTCACTAACCTGGTCGGCCCTATCTGGCCAAAACACGTTTATCCGTGCAGGCCAATTCCTCCTGCCGAATGCCCCGAAGCACTGCTTCGATCTGAACCATCCTCCGCCAGACGACCCCTGCCAGGGCCATCGGCATTCAGAATGTCAAGGGCGGCGCGATACCCGCCAGAACCATAATTCAGACATTTGGACACACGGGCGATGGTCGTAGCGCTCGCCCCCGTTTTCTCCGCGATTGCCAGATACGGCAGCCCCTGATCAAGCATCTGCACCACAGCAAGACGCTGGGACACATCCTTAATCTCACGAACCGTGAAAAGGTCCAGTAGCAACGCATAGAGCACATCGGGATTTTTTACGGTGGTCAGCACCCTAAGCAAGTCTTCCACTTCAGGAGTGCGAAGAGTATCCATGAACAGCTCCCTATCTAAAACGCGTGCCGTCTATGATACTCCATAAAAGACAAATCGCCCACGTAAGGCGATTAACAGTCGAGGCAAGTCAAGTTGTCGAAGCGTCCCGCCCCGCAGGCCCCAGCGGGCCGCCGGGCCGGGCCCGATTCGCCCGCATGCCCCGGCGCAGCGGGCGCCCGGCGCATG
>JAQXQN010000147.1 GCA_029101185.1 Eggerthellales bacterium
TTGCTGTTTCGGACGGTACGGTTCGCCATCCACCCGAGGCAGAAGTTTTCCGCATTGTGTCGAAGCGTCCCATCCAGCCTGCGTATGCCGCTCGTGTGGTTTACAATCCCCCCGAACTTATGACAGTTGCGGTTTGACTGCCGCGCCTGCTTGCAGCAACTCTTCACGGCAGCCTGCCGCGGCTGCGTACTTGCAATCGCCTGTCCCTTTGCCTAAGGAACCCCTATGAATCCTCTGAGCGCACTCGAGATTGACTACACCGGCGGAATCCCCGTGTGGATTCAGATTAAGAACCGTATTGCGTACCTGATTGGCTCGGGGGAGTTTTCGGCGGGGGATAGGCTTCCCACGGTGCGGGGCCTGGCGGTTGACCTGGACGTGAGCTACAACACGGTCAATCGTGCTTATATGGACCTGGAGCGGGAGGGCTACATCACCACCCGCAAGGGTAGGGGCACCTTTGTGGCGGAACGCAACGCCGTCGGCGCGGACCGGCTTTCCGACAGCCCCGTGGAGCTGGTGGTGGACGACATGATTCGGGCCTGCTTTGCTGCGGGTCTTGATGCGGACGACATCCTCGGTATCGTGGAGCAGCGGCTGTCTGCTCGGCGCCGGTAGGGTGTAAAGCATCGCGCGTGTGCAGGAGGCCGCGCGCTTACTATGTCGCACCCGGCACGCGCTCACCATACGGCCGCTATGCCGCACCCGGCATGCACCGTCATGCGGTCGCTATGCCGTACCCGGCATGCACCCGTTCGCGGCGTGCGGTAAACCGCTCACCTTCGTTGCTATCCTTCAAATAGAATATTCGTCTCTTCTCGGATTGATAGATTGTCGCAAAGCATTGCGATAATATGCAAACAGGAGGATTTGGCCAATCCGCATGAAGGTTAGGGGGCCTTCAGTGCTGCGGCAGCCAGGGCGCTTCGCGAACGTGCCGGCATTAAGGCTGCAGCACAGGGGGCTTTCCGCTGTGAAGGAGGGGAGATGTCACAAGTGAACAACTCTCAGGCAGGGCGTTTTGACCAGGGCGGTCACTTCGACCAGGACGGGTCCATCGGCCGGCGTGATCACTCAAGCCGCCAAGGGCTTTCCCGTAGGGGCTTCCTGAAGACCACAGTCGCTGCGGCGGGTGCAGCGGCGTTGGTGGGTGGAGCCGGAACGCTGAGCGCCCTTGCCGCCACCGATCCTTTTGGGGATTCGGATAGGGCGGATGAGGGAGAGCAGATCTTCAGCGTTATGTGCCGGTCCAACTGTATGGGTTCCTGCCGCTGGCTTGCTCACGTTAAGGACGGCAAACTGATCAATCTTGAGCCTGGGGATTATCCCAACGACGGTTACCGGGGCGGTTGTTTGAAGGGCGCATCGTATATCGAGCGTATCTACAGTCCCACCCGCATCAAGCAGCCCATGCGCAGGGTCCCCGGATCCGAGCGGGGCGCCGGTGAATGGGAGGCCATCAGCTGGGAGGAAGCCATCGCCGAGGCCGCGGAGAAGATTAAATCTGCGGCTGACACCTATGGTCCTAAATCGGTAATCTTCGACACGGGTTCTGGCCAGTACGGCTATTTCAACGGTGTCTACAACCAGTTCGCCCGTCTGGCGGGTGTTATGGGCGCCACCAAAACCGCCCAGGCGTACGACTACGCCGCGGGTTACGGCATTAACCGGGTGCTAGGCACTGGGGACTGGGCCTACTGTAACGAGCCCAACTCAGTGTTGGATTCATCGCTGGTGGTGGTGTGGGGTACTAATCCCGTGCTCACTGCGCCCCAGAACTGGCGTTGGATCCAGTGGGCAAAGGAGCAGGGCACCAAGGTCATCACCATCGACCCCATCAAGTCTGCCACCGCCCATCGCAGTGACGAGTGGATCCGCACCCGCCCGGGCTACGACGGCTATCTGGCCCTGGCCATGTCCAACTACATCATCCAGAATGGCCTGCAGAACACGGACTACATCATGAGTCAGTCCACCGGTCCCTTCCTGGTGCGCTCCGACACCCAGGGGCACCTGCGCGCCAGCAATTGGCCAGCAGAAAGCGCCGCCGCTTATGCTGCCACGGTGGAGCAGGTCCAGGCTGCCTATGCGGATCAGGGCGCCACGGTGGTTGCCTACGCTGTTGCCGCCATTCCCAACGGCTACTACGTTTGGGACGCGGACAAGAACGCCCCCGCCCTGGTGGACGAAGCCACGTCTCCCGTGCTTGAGGGTACCTTCGTCACCGAAGATGGGGTAGAGGTCACCACCGCATACAGCCTGCTCAAGAAGCAGCTGTCCCAGTATTCCCTTGACGAAGCGTCCCGGCTCACCGGCATTGACGTGGAGCGCATCAAGTCCCTGGCGGAAAGTTTCGCCACGGAGCGTGCCGTGTCCGTCAACATCACCTACGGCCTTGACCACTACGTCAACGGATACCTGAACACTTGGTCCGTGGCCATCCTCATGGCCCTGTGCGGCCAGCTTGGCCGTGACGGCGCGGGATTCACCGGCGTGTTCACCCAGACCTATACCCCGGCACTGACCACCTACTGGTTCTACACCCCGGAGTTCAAGGCCTACAACGCCAACATCCCTTGTCTGCGCATCCCCGAGCTGTTCGAGACCCAGAAGCTTGAGGGGGCGGACTACCCCGCCAAGGTGCTGGTATCCTATTGCCACAACCCCATGAGCAATATGGCCGGCCAGAACGAGTGGATCAACCGCGCGCTGCCCAACATGGATTACTGGATTGTGCTGGACATGGAGATGAACGACTCCTGCAGCCACGCTGACCTGGTGCTTCCTGTTGCCTCCTGGTACGAGAAGGAAGACCTGCGCACCGCCTACAACAACCCCTACATGACCCTCAGCGAGCAGGCCATCGAGCCTCTTTACGACACCCGCACCGACCAGGATATTATCGGCATGCTGGGTCGGGCCCTGGGTTATGAGGCCTCTTTCCCCGAGGAAACCTGGAACAACAACTCCTACTGGCTGACGCTTCTGTTCTCTGACGAAGTGTCCCAGGCCAGAGGCTACTCCGAGGAGCGGCTGCGCACGGAGAAAGTCATCAACTTTACCGGTCAGGAGGAAGGCGTGCCCTGGATCAGGGGCAAGAGCGCCCCTTGGCCCACCCAGTCTGGTCGCGTACAGCTCTACACGGAGACCATCACGCCCCGTCTGGCATACGGCCACGACTTCTCCCAGCGCGACCCTCAGGAGCACCTGGTGTACTTCCGCGAGCCCGACGAGGTGGGTATCGACAACCCCTTAGCGGAAAAATATCCCCTGGTCTACCTTCAGGAGCACGCACGCTTCCGCACCCATACTCAGTGGTTTGAGACCCCGATTCTGCGCGAGCTTGACCCTGAGCCCCTGGGTAAGGTTAACGGTCTAGATGCTGCCGAACGCGGCGTGGAGAACGGGGATTATATCGAAGTGTTCAACGACCGTGGCCATGCGGTGGTGAAGTGCCTGATTGATGAGTCCATCGCCCCGGGCATTATTTCTATCCCCAAGGGCTGGCAGCGAAGCCAGTTCAAGGCCGGGTGCTATCAGGAGATGACCAACCCCAACACGGATCATTACGCAGACTCCATTGCCCCTTATGACACTAGGGTCGATTTCAAGAAGTGGGAGGGTCAGTAATGCGCTACGGATTCACCATCGACACCAAGCGGTGTATCGGCTGCCATACCTGCGCGGTGGGCTGCCGTATTGAGAACCGGCTTCCCGAGGGAAACTGGTGGAACCGCATCCTCACCAACGGCGGTTCGGACATGGATACCCCCAAAGGCGTGTTCCCTAATGCGGAAATGTCCTACGTGCCCGTGGCTTGCCAGCACTGCGAGAACCCGGCCTGCGTGAAGGTGTGCCCCGTGGGCGCCACCTACAAGGACCCGGAGACCGGCGTGGTGCGCCAGGACTACGACAAGTGTATCGGCTGCCGCATGTGCATGGCCGCCTGCCCCTACACCGGGGTGCGCAATTTCAACTGGGAGGAACCCTCCTACACTATCGACTTTAAGACAGGGGCGGGAAACGTGCCCGAGCACCAGAAGCACACCGTGGAGAAGTGCACCATGTGCTGGCATAGGCTGGCAGAGGGTGAAGAGCCCCGATGCATCAACCTGTGTCCTGAGCGAGCCCGGACCTGGGGAGACTTTGATGACCCCAACAGCGAAGTGTCCAAACTGATTGCTAGCAGGTCTTATACGCAGCTGCTGGCCGATCGGGGCACCAACCCCTCCGTCTACTACCTGGTCTAGCGGGAAGGAGATACCGAAATGTCCGAGAACAAGACAAAGTCCCCCGCCGCCAGGTGGGGAGGCCGGGGCGTGACCGTGGGGATCGCGGCCTGCGCCGCCCTGGCCCTGGCCGGGATCGTCCTGTGGGCAGTGCAGCTCTCAGGCGGCCTGGTGCAGACCGGCATGCGCAACCTCGACTCCTGGGGCCTCTACATCACCATGTTCATGTTCCTGGTGGGCCTCTCGGCCGGCGGCCTGATCATATCCTCCATCCCCCGCGCCTTCGGCATGCGGGGCTTCGGCGGGATCTCCAAGGTGGCCGTGTGGACCTCCATCTGCTGCACGGTGCTGGCCATCGGCTTCGTGGTGGTGGACCTGGGCCAGCCCGCCCGCCTGTGGGAGCTGTTCGCCTACTCCAACCTCACCAGCCCGCTTATGTGGGACATCATCGTGCTCATGACCTACCTGGTGCTCTCCGTCGTCTACCTCTGGGCCACCCTGCGGGCCGAGGCCGGGAGGGTGAGCAGCTCCGCCCTGCGCGTCATCTCCGTGCTGGCGCTGGTCTGCGCCGTGCTGGTGCACTCGGTGACCGCCTGGATCTTCGGCCTGCAGGCGGGCCGGGAGCTGTGGCACACCGCGCTGCTCGCCCCCTGGTTCGTGTCCTCGGCCCTGGTGTGCGGCACCGCCCTGGTGCTGGTGGTGGTCATCGCCCTGAGGCGGGCCGGCTACCTGGAGCTGGGCGACGAGCCCGTGTCGCGGCTCGCGAAGATGCTGGGCGCCTTCGTCTGCGTGGACCTGTACTTCCTGGGCTGCGAGCTGCTGACCTCCGCCTTCCCCGGCGGGTCCGGCGCCGGGGTGGTCTCCACCCTGGTGGCCGGCCCCGTGGCCCCCTTCTTCTGGGGCGAGGTGCTCTGCTGCGCCGCCGCGGCCGCGGTCTGCTTCGTCCCTAGGCTGCGCACCGCCCCCGGCGTCGTGGCCGCATCCGTCCTGGCCATCCTGGGCATCTTCTGCAAGCGCGCCGAGCTGCTGGTGGGCGGCTTCCAGTCCCCCAACATCGCCATGCCCGGCGTCATGACCGGGCACACCGTCACCAACTGGACGGCGGGATGGCAGGGCGCCTACGAGGGCCTGGTCTACTGGCCCGAGCCCATCGAGCTGGGCGTCGCGCTGGGCGTGATCGCCCTGGGCGGCCTCGTCCTCCTGCTGGGCCTGCGCTACCTGCCCCTGGCGCCCGCGTCGCCCGAGGAGTAATGTCTTTGTACTAGCAATAGTGCGAGTTAGGAGCGTAAAAGGGCCGCCGGCCGTAAATGGTCGGCGGCCCTGCTCGTTCAGGGATCCAGTTGCTGCTTGGCGTCCCGGCATTCGCGTCTCTCCCCGTGGACGTTTTGAACGATTGGGAGTCTTTAGGGGGCCTCGTGGACGTTTTGAACGATTGGGCGACGTTTTCTGTCTCCCA
>JAQXQN010000148.1 GCA_029101185.1 Eggerthellales bacterium
ATTTTGACCTACTCCTTGACGTAGCCCGCAGGTCTCCCAGTTCCTTTGGCCTTGAGCCTTGGAAGATTCTGGCCATTGAGGATGCCTCTCTGCTCGATGAGCTGCTGGCCGTGTCCTGGGGCGCCAAGAAGAACGCCAGCCGCACCGTGGCGCTCCTTGCCCGCAAGAATGTCACCGCACAAAATCCCTACACCCGCCAGATCATGACCCGGGTCCAGGGGTCCACAGAGGAGGAAGCCGCCAAACGCCTTGAGGTGTTTGACGCCTTCCAGACCAACGACCTGGACGTGAAGAACAATCCTCGGGCCGTCTTTGACTGGGCTTCCAAGCAGTGCTACATATCCATGGCAAACATGCTTACCGCGGCAGCCATGATGGGTATCGATTCCACTCCCATCGAGGGCTTCAATCCCCCGGCGGTTGACGCGATCCTGGCCCAACGAGGCCTCATGGATCCCGAGGAATTTGGCGCCTGCCTCATGGTGCAGTTTGGCGGCAAAGCGGCCAGCCACTTTGAGCCCCATCAGACCCGCCGTGATTTTGACGAAGTGGTCCAGGTGGTAACCGCCTAGGAGCTGCAACGCTTCCTCTGTCCCACGGACGGACCAGCGCACACGCTAGCGTCTGCGAGCAACCAATCAGCGTCTGCGACCCACCAATACCCGGCCCTGGATGGTGATCTCCTCCAGGGCCGGCGTGCGTGTACCGCTGGTCGAAACGCCCGCGGCTCCAGCCCCGTCACAAGCCGACGCCCCGACGGTTCTCACAGCGCCAGACCCGCTTTCCGGCAGGTCAAACAGAACCGGAGTCATGCCCAGCAAATCCGGGAGCAGATGCGCAGGCACAGGGCTTGTCTGGGTGACAAGCCTGCTTTCCACCAGGTCGAATCTGAGCTTGAACAGGTCCTCAACCTCTGACGTGGTGCGCGACCCCTCCGCGGGCAGACCCACCGCCCGCCGCAGCTGAGCCATATGCTCCGGCCCCGGAACCACCTTTATAAGCAGCCCGCCTGGGGCAAGCACCCGGGTAAACTCCTGATAATTGGCGGGCGAGTACACGTTCAGCAGGCAATCCACCGCCCCATCCCCCACCGGCAAAGACGCCAGGTTTGCCACCATCCACACCGCACCGCTGGTATCCCCCTTTGCGCATTGGGCGATGGCATCTTTGGCCAGATCCACCGCCAGAACCTGGTCAAACATGCCGCTTTGGGCCATGGTGGCAGCCATATGACCTTCGCCACATCCGGCGTCAAGCAGAACAGGACGTTTCGACAGGCACGGTTGCAGATACACACTGACAGCCTCAATTAAAGCCTGGGTAAGGGAATCGTACAGACCCGCCTGGACTACGGACCGACGGCACTGGAAGAAGTGGGCATCATAGCCTTTTAGGGGCTTGGTTTGGGGGACAAAGTTCACCGTGCCCTTGGAGGAAACGTTGTAGGCGTGGCCCTTTGAACAGCGCAGGGCGGCGGGCTCCTGAACGGACAGGGAGGCATGACAGACCGGGCAGCGCAGATGGGCTGCAGCCTGAAACGTGCGTTGCATGCGGATGCTGGCCAACCTGTTCCTCCTGGCTAGGCATCAATGCCTAAGGTCTTGTACAGTTCCTTGCGGCTGGTGATGCCCAGCTTCTCATAAATGTGGCGGGTGTGGGTCTTAAGGGTACCCTCGGCTATGAACAGCTCCTTTTCAATGGCGGGGCCGTTTTTACCCTGGGCATAGAGCCGCAAGATTTCGTCCTCCCGGGGGCTAAGTTTGCATTCCTTTGACAGCTGGTCACAGCGCTCAATCAGACGCTTGCGCTCAAGGCCATCCTCGGTCAGGGATTGGGCGTCCATAAACCGCACGCCCCAGGAACTGGTCATGTCCTTCTCTGTCAGCAAGATGAACAGGGCCACAAACACCAGCACCACCACTCCAGCGGTAATCAGGGTGTTCTGCAAAGCCGGGCTCACCCCTGCCAGGTCAAGAGCCCCATCAACCAGGTTGCCCGCCACCACAAAGATCTGCATGGCGTGCTTAAGGCCCATCAGGGCAATGACCGCAATGCAGAACCGCTTGGACATGTCGTAAAGCATCAAGGAGACCATGAGGCTGATTAAGGAATACCCGATGGAAATCAGGTACCCCGACACCACCGACCCAAGGAGCCCCTCTGCAGGAATCAACAAAAAACCGCAGAGCATCAGCAGGGGCGTAGACCTGATCAGGGCCTTCATACTAATCCTATCGGAGAAGAAGTACACCAGAACAGCAAACGCCGCCATACAAATGCCGGTTGACAAGCCCGAATGCATGCCGGCTCCCATGGAAAGCTGGGACCCTCTCAAGCCGTAGGCAAATGAGAACACCCCCATGAAAGCGATAAGCTTCCAGGGGACAGATTTTGCCAGATCAAGATTGGGAGAAGCAGGCGGGGCCTCATAGCGGTCCACCTGATTAAGAGCGTGGTCCATAGCAGACAGGGCAACCAGAGGAAGCAGAATCGGGGCAGCAAGAAGCCTATGACCCTCAAGGCCCGTACAGAAGTAGACCAGCACCACAGCAAATAGCTGGCTCAGTGCGGAAAACAGGGCAATCCGGGCAAGGGACAAACCACTCATCACTTCTGCCCAGGTAAGCAGAAACGCCGCAAATCCAAGGCCGCCCACCAAAGCACCCGCAATCGCAAGCCCCGATGCGGAAGGGCCTAGCACGCTTGCCCCACAGCACAGCACCGAAGCCCCCAGCATACCCCCGAGGATTACAGGGCGCACCCAAGAAGTGCGGCACAGCGGCGCGATTTTTTGAGAGTTGAGAGCAACCGCAACCATAAAGACGCAGAACACCACATCAAATATCTGATGCAGCCCCAAAGGGAGGCCCAGATCCACGGTGGTGGGGATTGCTGGCGCTGCAAACAGCAGGGTAAGCCAGGCTCGCGCCCCACCGAGAGCAAGCAGGAAGGCGCTGATACCTTCCATCTGCCGACGGCGGTTGGCCCGAGCATCGTCCCGAGCGATGGCGGGAGCACCCTCGGTGGCAGGCGAAGCAGGCACGGCCATAGCGGCACGCGGCCTAGAAACCTCCGAGGAAGGTTGATGGGTATGATGTATGGTTTCTCTCATGGGTGGGCATTATAGCCGCAAGGCAGGACGCTTCGACATGCGGATAGGAATGAATTTGTGAATACTTGCGTCATCCCAGG
>JAQXQN010000149.1 GCA_029101185.1 Eggerthellales bacterium
CTCCTCCCTGAAGCCCGGGGACTACTTTGCCCTGGACGCATTCTTGCCCTTTGATGGCGAGGGAAGGCGCGAGGCCCTTGAGACCATCCGCCACAGCGTGTCCTCCCGGCTTCACGCCGCATCCTGCCTGGAGATCGGGCCACGGTACCTGCACTCCACAGGCCAGCTGCAGAAGGGCGGCATGAACTCCGGGGTCTTCCTGCTGCTCAGCGCCGGTGAAATCAAGGATATCCCCCTGCAGGACCAGAAGGCCGAAAGCCTGGGAGCCCTGGAGAAGACCCAGGCCGCCGCAGACATGCAGGTCCTGATGGAGCGAGGCCGCCGATGCATGCACCTGCACCTGCCGGATAACGCCAGCGTGACTCTGCAGGCTTTGGCCGATGTATTCGAGGATGCGGTGGCCCGGGTAATGCAGGACAGGTTGGACGAGATGACGCGACAAGCCGCTCGGGAGCAGGCCGAACGGACCGCCGCGGCTGACCCAAGCGCAGAACTGCAGGAGTACTTCCAGAGTCACGGGGCAGCGGCCAAGGTCAGAGCAAAGTTACGCACCCTGGGTAGCTACATTTATCTTGATTAATGCTGCGAGGCTGACGCAGTCTAGGACTGGCGCTGAGTGTGCGGGGCTAGCCGCTGGGTCAAAAAAAGCCCAGCGCCGAGTCAGCGCTGGGTTGGCCTGGTAAAGAGTCTAGTCTGGAAATGGGTGCTAGGCCTACAAGCCCAGGGCCTTCTTCAGGGCGCTCACCCGACGGCGAGACACGGGGATCTCCTCATCGCACTGGTTCAGGGTAAGCATCAGCGTGCCGCCTGCCTGGGGGGCAACCTCATCCACCATGGCCAGATTGACCAGGTACCCCCGATGCACACGGAAGAACCCGTGACCTGCCAGGGACTTCTCCAGCTTAGCCAGGGAGGCGGTGGAGAAGTAGCGGTCATTGTCGGTCTGCAGATACGCGTAATCATCCCGAGCCATAACGTAGCGGATGCTGTCGATGGGAATGAGGATCTTCTTGCCGTTCTTTTCCACAGAGATGCGCTCTGCATGGGCGGCCTTAGCGTGAAGCAGCACGTGCTCGCTGGCGCGAGAGACAGCCTGGCGCAGACGATCGGTCTCCACAGGCTTGACCAGATAATCCACGGCATGAACCTTGAAGCCCTCCAGAGCATGCTCGCTGTAGGCGGTAACAAACACCACAGCGGGAGGATTCTTCAGGCGCTGCAGAGCATCGGCAAACTGGATGCCGGTAATCTCGGGCATGCTCACATCCAGGAACAGAACGTCCACAGGATTGACCTGCATCTTCTCAATGGCCTCACGCACGCTAGCGGCCTCGGCCACCACTTCTACGCCGCCGATCTCCCCAAGAAGGAAACGGAGTTCGGAACGGGCAGGAGCTTCGTCGTCTACGATGATCGCGTTAAGCACGGTGTCCTCCAATATGGGTGTTTAGGTATGAAACGCCCTTGCAAATGCTTGTGGTTAGTCCAACGTATATTACCGTAAAAACACCGTCTTCCCTTACCACAGAAATGCAGGTTTGGGCGTTTCCGAAGCGTTTACACGGCTGGTTAACACGTTTGAAACATTCAAGCTGGATTTTCCCGCTGGCGAGGCCATACGCACCGCTGGCCGCAAGCAGTCAGTATGGCCGCGGCTCCAGACACCAGGCGCCCAGGCCGCTTCGCCTAGTCCTCTATAAGCGCATCCTTGAGATACAGCCGCACCCTGGTACCCTCGCCCAGGGCGGACTCCACGTCCATGTGGGATTCCGTGCCGAAATAGCCGATCATGCGGTCGTGGATGTTCTTCATGGCAATGCCCAGGCCCTTGGAGGCCTCCGGGCGTAGCAGCTTTTGGGACTGGTCCGCGTCCATGCCAATTCCGTCATCGGACACTTCGATCCACAGGCTGTCATGCTCCTCCCAGGCGGAAATTTTGATGTGCAGCTTGCCCTCCTGGGGCATGGCGTGGCGCACCGCGTTTTCGACCAGGGGCTGGATCATGAATGCCGGGACCATGACGTATTCCAGCTCCTCGTCCACGTCCATGTCCAACTGGATGCGATCCTCGCCGAAGCGTGCCTGCTCGAAGGAGAAGTAGCGGGCGGTCTGCTCTATCTCGCGGCTCAGCTCAATCAGGTCCTGGGCGTTTTCCAGGGTGGCCCGATAGAACACGGCGAAATCCCGAAGCAGTTTTCGGGCCTTGTCCGGATCGGTGCGGGTCAGCGACGCGATGGTGTTGATTGTGTTGAATAGGAAATGGGGATTAATCTGGGCCTGCAACGCCTTGAGCTCCATGGTGGTGGCAAGTTTGGCCTGTTCCTCCATCTCGACGGCGGCAATCTGGGTGCTCATCAACTGGCCGAGGCCCTCGGCCAGGGCAATCTGGTTTTCCGTAATCTCGCGGGGGCTGCGGAAGTAGAACTTCAGGGTGCCGATAATGGCCTCACCCCTGTGCAGAGGCACGATGATACCCGCCCGCAGACTCTTTACCGATGGTGGAAATCCAATCTCCTCGGGGGTATTGAGGACCCGAATCTGGCCGTCCGCCAGCGTCTGACGCGTAGCCCTGGTGCGGATGTCCGCTCCGCCGGGGTTGGACTGCTGCTCAAGCCCCACGTAGCCCATGACGTGCTCCCTGTCAGTGATGGCCACAGCCTCCGCACGGGTGATGGGAAGCAACAAGGCGCACACCTTCTGGCTGGACTCGATATCCAAGCCCTCCTGGAAGATCTCCAGAGTCTGACTGGCCACGTTCAGGATGGTGTTGCTCTGCCGAGCCCGTACCGCATCCGGATTAAGGTTCAGATAAATGATCAGGCACAATGCGATACTGAAGGACACGCCCGCTACCAGGTTCACGTGCCCGCCAATGCTAGGGCTGTACACAGACAGCACCAGCAGGCAGCCTGAGAGCACCAGTACCGCCAGCAGGATGGAGTCAAGAGCCCTGAGATAGTTTCGCCTCATGGTGATAGTGTTCATGGGTCTTCCTTCGGTTTGCTGTGTATCCCACGCGCCGTCCTACGCAGTGTACCGTCCGGGGCGAGCGCCATCCGATGCGGCGTACCGTCTAAGGCGAGCGCCGTCCGATGCGGCGCGTCATCCGACTTGGAATTGCTGTGTGCACTATGCCAGAAGCAGCTCATTGCCGATAAGCACGACGGCCATAACCAACAAGAATCCAGCGAAAATGAATCGAAGCGTGCGCTCCGGCACCTTCTTGACCAGTCCAGCGCCCCATCGTGCTCCAGGAATGGTGCCAACTGCCATGGCAATACCCACCAGGAAGTCCACGTTGCCAAGCACGCACTGGGTCAGAGCGCCGGGGATGGCCAGGATGCATACCGCAATCAACGACGTGCCCGATGCCAGACGCATGGGGATTCCCAGCAGCGACACGAACATGGGGACCATGAGAAAGCCACCGCCCACGCCCACGTATCCGCTCATGAAGCCAGCAAGGACTCCGATGCCAGCGGCTTTTAAAGCAATGAGCAAGGTCACGGTGGGGATGACGTCGGTTGCAGGGGTCGCGGGTGCGGGGGTTGCCGCCGGCGCGGTGGATGCGTCGGGTGCAGCAGGGGCGGGCCCAGGACGCTTCGACAGGAAGCCTTTCTCGGGCTTGGGGGCCTTCATTGCCTTGCGAAACATGGTGTAGCTCGAATAGATGATGACCAGGGCGGCGGCGGCCATCACCATCCATCCAGGAGAAGCGTTTGCCGCGAGCACGCCAATGGGGGAAAGCAGCGCTCCGCCGATGCCCGCAAGTAGGCCCACCTTTGCAAGACAGGTGCGGTTTTTCAGGTGTTTGGTTACTCCGGAGAGGGATGTGGGGATGATGGTGAACAGTGACGTGGCCGTTGCCCCCACGGGCGACATACCAAAGACCAGCCTGAAAAGTGGCACCATGATGGTTCCGCCGCCCACGCCAAGCAGACCCGAAAGCAGGCCAACGCCAATGCCGGCAATCGCGGCGAATATTAGCAGGGTCATGGATGCGTCCTTTCGGTGTGGCTATGATTCCGCATGGCGACTCGCGGGGTTTGCGGGGTCCGCGGGGATGGCAGGATCCGCGGGGTGTGCAAGACCCGTTGGGGTGGTTCGTCCCACCGAAGCGGACTGACGCACAGGAGTGATGCGGCCTGTAAGCTCCGGACGAGGCGCCAGGTCAAGTCTACCAGTCAACTCGGTCATGTCCACTTTTGGCAAATGCCCCGTGATATCACCTCTGACCTGGGACGGAACCTGTCGCAACCCGTCGTTGAGGTTTTGTCCAGCCTCAAGAATCAGACGATTTTCATCGAGCTTGCGGGCCAATGTGGGCCAGTGGCCCTGGAAGTCAAAATACTTGTCGCAGTTTCTTTCCGCATAGCGGGGAGCGTCCGAAACCGCCGCACGCTTCGCCTCCTTATACCCGGCCTTGTCTTCGCATACAAAGGACCTCAGAGCCGCCGTTTTCGCCATGCCCCGAAGCGCACTCTTGCCTAGCATGACACCGGGATAGGGCATCATGGCCACGGGATCCACCCAATGCAGGTCAAACAGCGACCGCGCGAACTCCAGCTTGCGCTGCTCGTAGGTCCAACGGTACACATTCTGGCGAAACCTGCGGCCCTCGCTGCGCTCAGGATCGGGGGCGTGGACGATGCTCCATTGGTTGTCCATCCACATGTCATGACCATAAAGATGCAGGTCAAGGGCATAATCACCGTCTTCTCCCCGAGGGATCCACGGGTCAAAGGCCACGTTGAGGAAGGCGTCGCGATGCAGTGCCATAATGCCGCCCAGGGCATGACCGCTGCGCACCAGGCGCGGGCCGCTCTTCACCGAGGACATCCAAGCGTTGAAGGCATCGGGCTGGAACCAGTGCTTGTCGTACCACTTGCCGCTAACGGGAGCAAGCCAGGAGCCCTGGACGTTTCGACAAAAG
This sequence comes from Eggerthellales bacterium, assembly GCA_029101185.1. Classification (GTDB taxonomy): domain Bacteria; phylum Actinomycetota; class Coriobacteriia; order Coriobacteriales; family Eggerthellaceae; genus Slackia. Next base: position 4,934 of record JAQXQN010000149.1, read on the forward strand.
CCCGTCTTTGCGATGATGGGCGCACCCTTGCGAGTCTGTTTGCCCAGGCCATAGAGGGCTTTGGCCAGAAAGTCCGAGTCATCGACGATTTCGTCGTCATCCATGAAGATGAGGGAGTCGGCGCCCATAAGCAGGGCCACCACCAGGCACAAGTTCCGCACGGAGCCGTATCCGGTGAAGCCTATCTCGTCCTTGACGGTGAAGCCCAGACCGCCGATGCGCCTTTTGAGGGCTGCAGACTCGGCTTCGCTGATCACGGTTATGTCCAGATCGGGGAAAAGGGCGGCGATTTTGCGGTACTTGGCCGCCGCCTGGTTAGCGATGGCGGGCTCGGCGACCACGGGAATGATGACTTTCCCCAGGCCACGGACGGTTTTGAGTGATTCCAGGCAACGCGCCATGGTCCCCTGCTCAACCATGGGGGTCATGTGATCAAAGGTGGCGGTCACGGATGGAGTGTCCGTATAACGCCGGGCCGAAACGTATGCGGGAATGAAGACAACCGGGTTCATCGCGTCCTCTATATATAAATGTAAGAAATCAGGCACTGGAAGGGAAGCCGGGCCGTGGTGCCTGTTCGTGGGTAGGTGGTTGGATAGGTGCTGGCTGCATGCCGCGTGCGGTAGCAGGCCGCTGGCTGCGCGCCGCAACTAAGCCGTTGCGTGCCGCGCGGAACCCGTATTGTACATCCCTACGGAAAAGTGTGAATATTCTCAGCGAAGGGACGTCTATTTGTCCGAAAACTCTCCGCTCACCTGGAGATTCGCACCGTTTACCAAGACACCTTTAAGAGAAACGGACGGGCTTTCTGCTGCACTGTGTATGCCTAACGCCCCGCGACCCAACAGCGCCTAATCCTCGGAAATCGGCGAGTAAATCTCTGGCATTTTTCGATGGTTGAGGGGTGCAGACGTTCGAAAAGCCTAATACGAACGAACATTGGTCACCGCCGAAGTCTCAAACCGGATCCTCAGCGACATGAATAATACCCCAGTGAAAGAACCAGACATATGACTGGTTTCTGACCAGGGGTTTTGCAAATGGCGAAATGTGCTGCCCCGCGGGCGCTTGCCCGACCCCGTAGGAGCCTACCTCCCCCGTGGACGTTTTCGACGATTGGGAGTCCAAACGGGGTGGTCGTGGACGAAATCGACGATTGGGAGTGCAAATCGGGGCCCCGGATGGACGTTTTCGACGATTGGGAGATCAAAATGGACGAAAGAAACGATTGGGAGACGGAAAACGTCGCCCAATCGTGCAAAACGTCCACGAGGCCCCCCTAAAGACACCCAATCGTGCAAAACGTCCACGCCCGGAAGCCCAGGCCATCGCAAGATACGAGGTTTGAACCGCCCCTGGACAAGGAGACCGCATTGGCGATACACGGACAAGCATCAATTTCTGATTGAGCATAATCCGCGTTCAAATACGACGAGAATATGGCTGGGTCAGAGAAGATTGGTCAAGCAACACCAAGCGGCCGAAGCAACATCATCCGTTTGGCGCATTTATCTTTACGCAGAAAACACCTTTGCGTTCCGAAGCACTTTTAGCAGGGGAAGCCCCAACACATACACACTCAGGGCCTCGCCCAGACCAACGAACACCACGCCAAACAAGTACATGGGCAGATATAGCCCATCCAAGCTGATGGAGGTAAAGGGAATGGTGTAATACCCAAAGCCCTGCAGCAAGATGGGCAGGTATGCAGACACCACCAACGCATTGGCAATCACCGGACCAGCCAGTGCAAGTGCGGGCTTCTCCGCAAACTTCCGACACCACACGGCGCCCACCAGGGTTGCAAGGGACCCAAACACCACATCAAGCAGGCCCAAGGCGCCGGTCCCAGAAATCAGCATGTTGGCAAGATTGGCAACCACACACCCAATGGTCAAACCGGGAATCGCCGCAGGGGTGATTACGGCCAAAACTACCAGGCACTCCGACAGACGCACCTGCACTGGCCCCCAGGCCAACCCTCCTAGAAACAACAGACAGACCAGGGTAAACGCTGCATATACAGCGGCAATCATCCCCGCCTGAGCAACAAATTTGCTACGCTGACCTGCGCTCATCTTGCCAAAAGCACACGTGGCCTTGGCACCTTGACTGGCGTTCTTCATGAGAATCTCCTTTGCTCCACGTCTTCACACAGACGGGCTATGGGCAACTACAAAATCACGCACGCAGGGCCCAACGATGCGCGCGCTGCGGGGAGTATAGCAAATCAAACCTCAAATTCATGCAAAACCAATCCGCACACCCTGACAACGCGGCCCCGTCCCCAGCACCCAGGCCACGCGGCCCCGTCCCCAGCACCCTGGCCACGCGGCCCCGTCCCCCAGTTGTTCGCACCCGGCGGATTAACCCCAACCCCAGCATCCGCCTACGGACCGAACCCTGACCACAACCCCCAGTTTCGGGATTATCGGCGACAACAGGAAATGTCATCCTCCGCAAACCACGCAAGTTTTATCATATGGGGACCTGTACGCAATCCCCAGAGAGGTGTCACATGGTTTCACGAATCTATGTTGAGAAACGCCCCGGCTTTGACGTGGAAGCCCAGGCCCTGTGCCACGAGCTATGCACCATTCTGCAGGTCCAAGGACTCACCGGCCTGCGCCTGCTCAACCGCTACGACGTAGAAGGAATCTCCCCGGAGCTGTTCCAGTCCTGCGTCCCCACCGTCTTCAGCGAGCCCCAGTCCGACTTCGCCACCCCCGACTTCCAGGCCGCCCCCGAAGACGTGGTCTTCGCCGTGGAATTCCTCCCTGGCCAGTTCGACCAGAGGGCAGACTCCGCCAGCGAATGCATCCAACTCATCAGCCAGGCCCAGCGCCCGGAGGTCCGCTCTGCAAAGGTATACATCCTCCAGGGCACCCTCTCTGATGAGGACGTGGCCGCCATCAAGAAGTACGTGATCAACCCCGTCGAGGCCCGCGAGGCATCCCTTGAGCTGCCCGAAACCCTGCACATGGTCTTCCCCGAGCCCGAGCCCGTGGAAATCGTGGACGGTTTCCTTGACCTTGACGAAGCGTCCTTGGCGCAATTCATCACCGATCGGGGCCTTGCCATGGACCTGGCGGACATCAAATTCTGCCAGCAGTACTTCGCCTCTGAGCAGCGATGCCCCACCATCACCGAGATCAAGATGATAGACACCTACTGGTCCGACCACTGCCGTCACACCACCTTCGGCACCGTTCTCGAAAACGTGGACATCCAAGATCCGGACGTTGCCGCCGCATACCAGCGCTATCTGGACATGCGAGCAGAGCTTGGCCGTGAGGGCAAGCCCATCTGCCTCATGGACATGGGAACCATCGGCGCCAAGTACCTGAAATCCAAGGGTATCCTCACTGGATTGGACGAGTCCGAGGAGAT
>JAQXQN010000150.1 GCA_029101185.1 Eggerthellales bacterium
TCACCACAAAATGCCGCAAGCCAGCAGCTTCCAGCAACTCGCAGAGGCGGTCTGCGATGTAGCCCTTGGCGGTGCCGCCCACATCCACGCTCGCCAGCGGGTCGGCCAACCGCGCCCAGCGCGCACCGGGGGCGCCGCCCAGCTCCAACAGCTCCCAACCGGTGTGGGCCAGGGCGGCCTCGATGCGCTCCTGGCTGGGCACGATGCCTGCGCGGTAGTCCCACAGCGCGATCACTGGCCCCAGCGTGATGTCGAAGCAGCCCTGGGATTTGCGACAATATCCCACGCTGCCCTCCAGCACGCGAAAGCTGTCTTCGGAGATGGGCACCACCGCGCCACCCGCCGCGTTGAGGCGCGCGATGTCGCTGTGCGGCAGGGTCTTCGAGAGCAAGCGCTCATAGCGGCGGCATGCGTCGAGCGCCTGCATCAAGGCGCCCTCCACCTGTGCGAGCGTTCCGTAGGCACTCAGGCGCGCGAAGGTGTTGAAGGCGAAGAACTCGCAACGATGTGCTGTGCCTGGCTCTGCGGCCGGCGCGAACACGCAGTGCTCCTCAAGCGGCACCTTGTCGACCGCGCTTTCGGCAGCCATCACCTCTCCTCTCGCACATTAATCCGCCAACCGCCAGCTTCGAGGGAGTCTCATCCCTCTCACCACCACCATAGCGCAGCGAGGTTTCCTCCGCACGCTCTCGCCTCGTTGCGAGCGCTAGGCAAAACAGGCCAGCTTTTGGTGGTTTCTGGAGCACACAGCGCACGCCTGCATTTCCCTTGGGAGCAGCGTAGGTGTCGGCCGCGCCTGCCAGGGCAAGGACAGCGCGGGCGAAGCATCCGCTCCACCCGCGCTTCCCGCTGGACTCGGTATTGCCCAGTACTACTTGTGGTTTTCGGGCTCGTCGCTCAAGGGCTTGTCCTTGGGCTTGGGGTTGATGAACAGCGCCGCGATGAGCATCACAACGGTGAGCGGGATGATGGTGTAGAGGCAGGCCTCCCAGTAGGTATGGCCGGTGTCGATCATGCCTCCGTAGATGGGGCTGAAGCAGTTGCCGATGCACTGCGCGAACTGCAGCACCGCCATGCCCATGGTGGCCGCCATGGCCGACTGGTTCATGATGGTGGGGGCCAGGGGCCTCAGGCCGCCGCCGCCGATACCGGCGCAGATACCCATGAGGACGATGCCGACCCACACCAAGGTGATGCTGCCGGTCTGGAACATCATGTAGAAGCAGAACAGGTAGATCACAGCCACCAGCACGGGCATGATCCTCTTGAGCTTAAGCGGCAGCCTGTTGGTGATGGCGCCGCCAGCGGGGTTGGCAACCAGGCCGATGGTGGTGACCACGGAGAGGCCCATGGCAGCCGCCTGCTCGGTGAAGCCCCAGCCGCCGCCTTCCACAGAGGTCTGCAGGAAGGTGGGCAGGTAGGTGTTCACGATGCCCGTCTGGCCGGCGATGAACACGGCGAAGACGATGAAGAGCAGCCAGATATCCTTGTTCTTGAGCAAGGCGATGCACTCGCCGATGTTGTTCTCGACGTTGTAGCTAGCACCTTCGCCGCCAGGCACCTTGTAGAAGACGTTGAACAGTATCAGCGCCACCGTGGCGAAGATGATCACGAACCAGAACACACCCTGCCAGCCGTACGTAGCCGCGATGCTGGGGGTGACCAGAGCGTCGAGCGTGATGGAAAGCGGCACCCAGCAGCACCACAGGCCGAGCATGACGCCGCGCGTCTTGTCGGGGAACCACAGGGTAATGAGCGTGGGTGCAGAGACACCCACCAGGCCGATGCCCAGGCCCTCGATGAAGCGGCCGATGTAGAGGGCGGTGATGTTGGTGCCCGCCAGCGCGGGGATGAGCCCACCGACGATCACGCCCAGGGTGGCGATGGTGATGGTCCAGCGCAGGCCCAGCTTGCGGCAGATGAACGCCGCCGGGAAGGCCAAGACGATACCGATGAGCGAGACGCAGGTCATCAGCATGCCAAAGCCGGCGCCGTCGAGCATGAAGCCGCCCTCGGGGCTGATGCCGGGCACATAGATGAAGTACAGGGGGATGTTCACCAGCTTGAACTGGCCCAAGGGGGCCGCAAAGCTCACGAGGAAGGTGACGATCCAGATGATCCACGCGTAGCGCGGGGTCTTCTCCTCGTAGCGGTTGACGTCGCTTTCAGCGTACGGGCGCGGCTGCTTGAGGGCAGCACTGTCTTTTTCCATTAGTCTCACCTTCTCTAGAAAACTCCAGATACAGCGTGCCGAGGAACCGCCCCCGCCAGGGGCGGCGATGCAGTGCGTTGCTGGCTACTGCGCGGGGATCTGCCTCACAGACCAGAGCATGGGGTCGCATGCGCGCCCGGTGCCGCAACCGCAGCGCACCGTGGGCTCGACGACCTTTGCCCAGTAGTTCTTGTCTGTCTGGTAGACCCATTGAATCTCGTCGAGAGTGCCGGTGATGGTGTACCACCACTCCATGCTGGGACCGTACGGGGTGAAGCGGCCGTCTGTGGCAGACTCGCCGCAGCGCGTGCAGTAGATCTCCACAGCGCCCTCCCCTTCCGGCTTCTTGCGCTTGAGGGAGTTCTCTGGTGCCACCGCCTCCTCTGCGGGGATGGACGGCTCGACCTCTACTGGCTTGATCTCTTCCTTGCTGATCATGGTTGCTCCCTCTTGCTTCCTCGCTCTTGCTCGTTGCGCGCAGCCACCGCGCAGTGCTTGCTGCGGTGTGCGCCGTTGTGGGCGCCGGGTGGGCGCGGGATGCGCGCTCCGCAGGCGCTGCAGCGCTCTGCATCCTCTCCGTTAGGCCGCCCGCACACCGGGCAGCTCCCACGGGCATTGAGGGGGCGGGGCTCCACTTTGCCGCACAGGCCGCAGCGCACGCACACACGGGTGTATCCGCCGCACATGGGTCCCGCCTCCCTTCCTCACACAAGGCCTCGCTCAGCCAGGCTGGGGCCCTGCGTGTCAGGGCCCCGCCCGCTGTCAAGAGGCGTGGTGCCTTGCTACTGAACCGTGCCTGCCTTGGGCACGAAGAGGACGTGCTTGGTGGTCGCAGCAGCCAGCTTTGCCGCCAGCTCCTCGACCGGGCCGTACTCCATGCACAGCGACTGGCAGTGCTTCACGCACGTGGGCTTCTGACCCTTCTCCAGGCGCTTGGCACACAGGTCGCACTCGTCGGTGGGGACGGGCACGGTGTCGAGCTGCCAGCTCTTCTTGTCGATCTGCCAGGGGCCCACCGTGGCCATCTTGATGCCGTAGCGCCCGATGGGGATGTCATGCTCCACAGAGCAGGCCATCTCGCAGGTGCCGCAGCCGGTGCAGTACTCGTAGTTGATGAGGAGTCCGTAAGCCTTCTGTGCCATGGTTAGGCCTCCATTTCTGCTTCGAGGGTGAAGTTGCGGAAGCTGCCCTCGGCAAAGCGGTCCTTGGGCTGTGCGGGCTCGGGCAGGGGAATCTCCTCCGGGGTGCACTTGTAGACCTTGCACAGGTAGCACTTGCTCTGGTTGCCAAAGCCCGTGTCACCGCACTCAGAGGGCAGGCAGACGTTGATGTTGCGGGCATAGGTGGCAAAGCAGCCCTCGCCCTGGTCCTCCGGGTCTGCCTCGGGGAACCACCAGCCGTGGTCGGCTTGCACAACGCGCGGGTCGACGATGGGCGTGACGCGTGCAACCTCGCGGCAGCGGCCGATGGGGCTCTCGATCCAGCACCAGTCGCCATCCTCGATGGCCAGCTCGCGCGCCTTGTCCGGGTGGATCTCGAACTGCGGCTGCGGGAGCCTGGAGCGCAGGCGGCTCATCTGTCGGTGCTCAGAGTGGAACGACTCGTAGTGGCGGGCGCCGGTGGTGAGCACCAGCGGGTACTCCTTGTAGAGCTCCGGCTGGCTGTAGGGGCTCATGGGCGGCTCGGCAAAGTACGGCAGCGGCTTTTGGCCCCAGGCCGCCAGCAGCGTGGACCACAGCTCGATGCGGCCCGTGGGGGTGTTGAAGCCCACCTGGCCATCCGGGCGCTGCTCGCCCTTCTCGAACTTGCGGTAGTGGAACTCGGGGTAGATCCAGTTGAGCTTGCGGCTCTGGTCATAGGTGATGCCGGCCTCCTCGATGAGGTAGGAGAAGTACTCCTCGAGCGTCTCGCCCGGCCAGAGGTCCTTGTTCCAGCGACGGCCAAGCTCCCAGTTGATCTGGAAGTCGTCCTTGGACTCGCCCATGGGCTCGCAGGCCTTGTTGGTGTTTTGGATGTAGTACCACACGGAGCGCAGGCCCTCGCGCTCGGGATAGAAGCACAGCGGCAGGACCACATCGCAGTTGGCCATGAGGGTCGGGGTCATGAAGCAGTCGACGCCCACGACGAACTCGCAGTTCTTGAGGCCCTTCTCAACGCGGGGCTCGGGGTCCTGTGCGCAGCAGGCCAGCGGGTTGGTGGACTGGATCCACGCGGCGCGGATCTTGAACGGACGGCCGGTGACCAGCTGGTCGATCATCGAGTCCGCCTGGCACTGGACCATGCCGGAATTGGTGATCATCTCGTAGTTGGAGCCGATGCGCTCCTTCTCCTGGATGGGGGTGAAGACCTCGCGGGGATCAGGCGGGAGCCAGACCTCGGTGTTGTACGGGTCGTGGACGGTGATCATGCCGCCGGGGATGTCGATCTGGCCGGTGATGCACCACAGGTTGCACAGCGCCTGAGAAGCGGTGACGCACTGGAGGTTCATGTCGATGGCCAGGCCCCACTGCACAGCCGTGGGCCGCTCGGCCATGTACTTGGCCGCGGCGATGATGTCTTCCTTGTCCAGCCAGGTGACCTCGGCTGCCCAGTCGAGGTTGTAGGGCTCGCAGGCCTCCTTGTACTCCTCGAAGCCGTAACACCACTTGTCGACGAAGTCGTGGTCGTAGAGGTCGTTCTCCATGATGTACTTGCCCATGGCCAGGGCGAGCATGGAGTCGGTGCCCGGGCGGATCTGCAGCCAGAGGTCGGCCTTGGCGGCCAGCCAGGTGAGGCGCGGGTCGACCACGATGAGCTTGGAGCCGCGCTTCATGCAGTCGACGATCCAGTGGCCCAGGTTGCCGTCTGCGTTGGCGATCAGCGGGTTGTTGCCCCAGACGAAGATGTTCTTGGGGGCCACCCACTCGGGGTTGTCGTAGCGGTCCGGGAACTGCATCGAGAAGTCAGGGCAGGTGTAGCAGCCCTGGATGGTGTTGGCGGCTGCCACGCGCGGCACGTAGCAGGCGTTGCCAGAGTGGAAGTACGAGTACTGGATGGAGCCCAGGGCGTAGCCCAAGCGGGCGTTGATGGGCGGGGTCACGCGGCCGGTGCCGGATGCGAAGATGATCGACTTTCCGCCGTACTCGTCGCGGATCTTGGTGAACTTCTCGTCGATCATGTCGTAGGCCTCATCCCAGGAGATGCGCTCCCACTTGTCCGCCTTGCCGCGGTACTTGGGGTCGCGCTTCATGGGATAGAGCAGGCGGTCGGGGTGGTACAGGGCCTCGGCCACGTCCAGGCAGCGCATGCACAGGCGGCCCTGGTAGTAGGGGTTCTCCTCGTCGCCCTCGACCTTGATGAACTTGCCGGTCTCCTTGTCTGTGTAGACGATGACGCCGCAGCCGTCATGGCAACCGGGCGCAGACCACGCGGCAGATCGGGTGCAGACCATGCCGTCTTCCTCCCACTGATACGGGAGGTCGCCGCCGGTATACATGACCGGGGGCTCGTTGAAGAAGGTGGGGCGCATGCCCTTCGATTCGTCGCTGTCGTGGGGAATGTCAATTCTCAGAGTCATATGGAATCACTCTCCCTCTCTTAATGAGATCCCTCAAAAGCTCTCTCACCGAGACAGGCCCTCGGAGTGGATGCGCCTCCTTCCTGAGAGCCCCGTTTGAGCCTGTCGGTTCATCGGTGAGCCAACACTACGGCGGACGAAGCAACACTGCCTGGTAACAGGAGTTCCATTTGCAAGATTGGAACCGTGCGGAGGGTGGCTCGTACTCTGCGTTCCATGCTCTGAGCTGGGAAAACGCTAGATTTCGTCGAGCAAGGCGAGAAGCTCTTGCTGAGAGTGGACCCCTGCCTTGCGGTAGAGGGTTGAGAGGTGGGTCTGGGTGGTGCTTTCGCTGATGAAGAGCTTTTCTGCGATGGCCTTGGCGTTGCGTCCTTGCGCCGCAAACGTGAGCACCTCGGTCTCGCGCGGGGAGAGCTTATAGCGCTTTGCCAGCTTGGCGCAGCGACGCTCGAGCGAGCGCTCCTGCACCCCGGCGGCAAGCGGCGCTGCAAAGGCGATGGTGCGGTAGCCCGGGGTATCGACCTCCTGGTTGAAAGGCAAGAAGAACAGGGACGCCAAGATGAAGGCGGCAACCACGTCCAGCGTGAGGTAGAGCACAGCGCCCGCGCTGCCGAGCTGCACCGTTACCGTACCGAGCACCAGCCCGCAGGCAAAGCCGAGGTTGGCAGCGAGCTTGCCGCGCGTAGAGGTGTAGAGGACCGAGAGATCGTTGCTGGCCGCCAGCGCCGCGAGGCAGCCGCAGTGTATGGTCCGGAAGAGGAACCAGCACACCACCACCGCGCCCAAGGCGAGCACCTGCACCCCCTGCGAGGGGGCCAGGCTCAAGAGCAGGGCGCACGAGACTGCCGCCGCGAACAAGCGCAGCGCGCCCGAGTACAGCAGCGTGCGGTGGTTGCCCATAAGCGTCGAGACAGCGGCATCTATGACTATGGCAGCCGCGCCCGCGCACAGCACCGCAGCGCCGCCTTCCCGGTAAAGCAGGATGAAGGCAAAGCCAAAGGCAACGTTGAGCACGGCGCTCACCACATCCAGGTGGTAGGTCCCGCGGAAGAACTCCGCTGCCGGAGCAGCCTGCTTGCTGGGTACGGGCTTGCGGCGCGGCGTGATGAAGGCCATCAACAGCATGCTGCATACCAGCATGAGCTCGCAGACCACACCCAGCGCCAGCTTGGGCAGCAAGGCTGTGCACGCCAAAAAGAGCACCCCGCCTATGCAGAAGATCAGCGCATGGGCAGACTGGTTGAGGCACAGCCCGGCATGCACGGTGAGGTCGTCCCAGAGCATGAAGCCCATGGCGATCGAGACGCCCGCAAGCAGCAAACCTGCGTACGCAAGCGGCACGGGCAGCGGCACTTGCAGGGCGTCGAGCACCATGAGCAGCGGCGAGATGCTGCCGGGGACGAGGCTTGCCAGGAAGAAGAAACGGGTGTGGGCCAGCTCGACGCTGTTGCGGTGGCGGTACCACAGCAGCAGGGCCTGCGTCCCCAGGATGCTCCCTAGGAAGAACGCCGCTTGGCCCAAGTGCGCCTCTGTAAAGCCCACGCCGGCGGGGAGATCGATGAAGGCCCCGAAGAACGCCACCAGGTAGTAGCCGTAGTAGAGGCAAAAGCCCACCACGATTGCGAGCTGCATGAAGCCCATTCTCTTTATCTCCACGAAACCCTCCCTCGCTGTTCGTGGGCTGAAAAGCGCGCCTCGGCGCAAGCGTGTTAGGCGGCGCCAAGCATGAGGTACGAGACCACCGCGACCACGGCCACCAGGGCTATCGGCCACAGGAACTGCATGAGCTTGCCCTTGTCGATGACGATGGTCGACTTGCCCAAGTGCTCGGGGTCGATGTTGGTCGTGGGTTCTTCCTTCTCCCAGCGCGCAGCTGCGGCCTGCGCGGGAGTCATCTTGCTGCGCTTGCGTGTCATCGCTTCCTCCTCGGACGGTGGCGGAACACCGGTTTAGTGTTTGCTGCCGCCATGGCCGCCGCCCTCGCGGCCGTGATGGGCGGCGTGGGCTTGCTGCCAGGCAGCGAGAAGGCTATCGAGCAGTTCCTCGAGCTGCACGGCGTCCTCCTCCTCGATCACGCGGAACATGACGTCTGCGCTCTTGCCCGCAGCGGCGATGTGCTCCGCCTTGATCTGAGCCGCGCGCCCCGCCTCGATCAGCTTGCCAGCCAGGCCCTCGGGCTGGGCTGCACCCTCGGCACGCGGGGCCAGGCGGCGATGGCCTTCCCCTTCCGGACGCCCATGCCTGCCGCGCCTTCCGTGGCCGCCATGACCATGCTCGCCATGCCCGCGCTCGGTGCCGGGCTGCTCACCGCCATCTTGTCCGCCGTACGCGCGCTCGCCGCGGCCGCAGCCAAAGGCTCCCACAGGGCAGTGCTTCTCACACAGATCGCAGTTGGTACGCTTGGTACCGGCTTCATGCACACTCATTCAAAGACTCCTTTCCTCGAGATGACCCGATTCTCCACTAGCCAAAAGGGGCCTGCATCACCCACACCATATGCATGTGCGCTATCAGCCCGCTGGTATGAGTGCGCTGATCTGCGCTTTTGCCCCAAACACGGCGGCAGGGCCGGCTATATAAGAGGGGGCCGGCCCTGCCTTTGGCGCGCAGCGGCGGACAATGCCTGCGCGCGGGGGAATTGCGCTACCGCTGGTAAAGCGGCGCGCGCGGTGTTACTGGTGGTTCTCCTCAACAGAGCTCAAGGGCTTGTCCTTGGGCTTGGGGTTGATGAACAGAGCCGCGATGAGCATCACCACAGAGAGCGGGATGATGGTGAACATGCAGGCCTCGAGGAAGCTGTGCCCGCTGTCGATGAGCCCGCCGTAGATGGGACTGAAGCAGTTGCCGATGCACTGCGCGAACTGCAGCACCGCCATGCCCATGGTGGCCGCCATGGCCGACTGGTTCATGATGGTGGGAGCCAGGGGCCTCAGGCCGCCTCCGCCAGCGCCGCCGCAGATACCCATGAGGACAATGCCGACCCACAGCAGCACCGAAGAACCGCTCTGGAACATCAGGTAGAAGCAGAGCACGTAGGATATCGCCACGAATACGGGCATGAGCCTCTTGAAGCGGAGCGGCAGCTTGTTGGTGATTGCACCGCCCAGCGGGTTAGCCACCAGTGAAATGGCGGTGACCAGGGAGAGGCCGAGCGCCGCGGTCTGCTCGGGGTAACCGTAGCCGCCGGCATCGACCGGCGTCTGCAGGAAGGTGGGCAGGTAGGTGTTCACGATGCCCGTCTGGCCGGCAATGAAGACCAAGAACACCACAAAGAGCAGCCAGATGTTCTTGTTCTTGAGCAGGGCCAGGCACTCGCCGATGTTGTTCTCGACGTTGTAGCTTGCACCCTCGCCCTGGGGCACCTTGTAGAAGACGTTGAACAGTATCAGCGCAACGGCCGCGAAGATGATGACGAACCAGAACACGCCCTGCCAGCCGTACGCGGCCGCGATGCTGGGGGTGACCAGCGCGTCGAGCGTGATGGAAAGCGGAACCCAGCAGCACCACAGGCCGAGCATGACGCCGCGCGTCTTGTCGGGGAACCACAGGGTGATGAGCGTGGGCGCCGAGACACCCACCAGGCCGATGCCCAGGCCCTCGATGAAGCGGCCGACATAGAGCGCCGTGATGTTGGTGCCCGCCAAGACCGGGATCAGGCCGCCCAGGATAACACCCAGGGTGGCCACGGTGATGGTCCAGCGCAGACCCAGCTTGCGGCAGATGAACGCCGCGGGGAAGGCCAAGACGATGCCGATGAGCGAGACACAGGTCATCAGCATGCCAAAGCCGGCACCGTCGAGCATGAAGCCGCCCTCGGGGCTGATGCCGGGGATGAAAATGAAGTAGGTGGGGATGTTCACCAGCTTGAACTGGCCCAAGGGGGCCGCAAAGCTCACGAGGAAGGTGACGATCCAGATGACCCATGCGTAGCGCGGGGTCTTCTCCTCATAGCGGTTGATGGGACTTTCGGCATAGGGCCGAGGTTGTTTCAAAACAGCACTGTCTTTATCCATGATGGTGCTTTCTCTTGGAATCTCTTCTCAGATACAGTCATGTGCGAGTGACATGCAGGGCTCGCATTCCCGTCCGCAACGCGGGAGCAAACAGTGGCCATATCACCGCCTTTCTCGAACGCGGCGAATTGTGCGAACTATTCCGGAGAGGCTTGGTCGAACCTCTCCGGAAGAGCTGCCCCTAGCGGCAGCAGCCGTCCTCCTCGAAGGGAACGGGGTCCTTCTCGACCTCCCATTCCTCGAAGATCACGGTGTTGTGGAACTTGTAGACGCCGTAGATGCCGGTGAACTCCAGGCCGGCGCACCTGAAGGTGCCGCCGATGGAGGTGACGAAGTCCGCAGCGCGGGTGTTGAAGCCCTTGCTGGGGAAGACGTAGAAGTCGGCCACGGTGTCCTTGCTACCCAAGGGGGCGATGAAGATGCCAGAACCGAACTCGACGGGGATGCCCTGCGTCTTGAGGCGCATGTTGGGGATGGCGACCTTGGGCTCGAAGCGGTCAACCCACTTGCGGTGCGCGAGCTTTGCCCACGCCGCCCAAACGTCGGTGTCCTTCATGGCGTCGTCTGCGAAGAGCGCGTCGAAGTACTCGTTATAGGTGCTCGCGTTGCGCGCGTAGACCTCGTAACCGGGGCGGAACTCGCCTGCCAGGGTCACGAAGAGGAAGAGCTTCTCGAGCTCGACCCGCTTGCGCGGAGACGTGCCCTCAATGCTCTCTTTGAGTTGCTGTGCGTTCATGGTGCTCACTCACCTCTCGTGCTCGGATTGCAAGGGCGGGGCGGCCTGGCCCCGGTACAGCTGTGGCCGAAAAGGGTGCACAGGACGTCTTGCCCTGTCGTTCCTCTTCGGCCACATGCAGCTGGAATCATCGTGATGGAGGGAGGGAGCGCATCACCTCCCGCCACCGTGGTTCTAGGCAGCGACGCTAGCCGCATGCAGTGCGCTTAGGCGCAGGGGGGAACCCAGAGGTACTGCCAGGGCTTGGCCTCGAGGTCCTTGGCGAGCTCCTCAACAGGGCCGAACTTCATGCACTTGGCCTGGCAGTGGTACACGCAGGTGGGCTGCTTGCCCTCCTTCTGGCGGTCTGCGCACAGGTCGCAGATCTTGGAGAAGGCGGGGATGAAGTCGTAGACGTACTGGTCGGTCTCGTTGCCCTCAGCGTCCTTGATGGGCCAGGGGCCGTTCTGCATGAGCTTGACGCCCCACTGTCCCAGGGGCAGCTCGTGCTCGGACTGGCATGCCACCTCGCAGCTGTAGCAGCCGGTGCAGTACTGGTAGTCGACGAGAATTCCGTTGCGTGCCATTAGAGCTCCTCCTCCTTGCAGCGGTAGATCTTGCACAGGGTGCACTTAAGGTCTGCGCCAAAGCCGGTCTTGCCGGGCTTGTTGGCCAGCAGCTGGTTGATGTTGGACTGGCGGAAGCCGTACAGGTTGGGCTCGGCGCCGTCCTGCTCGGGGAACCACCAGCCGTGCTGGGCGGCGATGGTGCCCTCGTGGACCTCGTAGGTCACGCGTGCGCGCTGGCGTGCGCGGCCGCGGTGGTTCTCCATCCAGACCCAGTCGCCCTCGCAGATGTTGTGCTTGGCGGCGTCGCGCGGGTGGATCTGAACCCAGGGGTCCGGGGTGAGCTGGCGCAGGTAGGGGATCTGGCGGTGCTCAGAGTGGAAGAAGGAGGTGGTGCGGGCGCCGGTGATCATGATCATCGGGTACTCCTCATAGAGGTCCGGTGTGGTCACAGGGCCGATGCCGGGCTCCTCGATGTAGGGCAGCGGGTCGTAGTCGAAGGCCTCGAACAGGGTGGAGTAGAACTCGATGCGGCCGGTGGGGGTGTTGAAGCCGGGCTGGCCGTCGGAGCGCATGAGGCCCTTCTCGTACTTCTTGTACTCGTACTTCTGGTAGGCGGGGCCGTGCTCCATCAGCTCGCGGAAGGTCATGCCAGAGGGCTTGACGATCTCGTCGTAGACCTCGTCCTCGGTAGCCCACGGCCAGCAGTTCTGCTCCAGCGGGCGGCCGATGGCCTTCTTGAACTCGTCGTCGCGGTCGAAGTACTGGGACAGCTCGCGGTTGATCTCGCAGTCGGACTTAGCCTCGCCCTGGGTCGCGCAGCCGCCGGTGATGGCGGACAGGAAGTAGTAGTGGGCGCGGACGGAGTGCTTCTCTGCCCAGGTCTGGACGGGCAGGACGATGTCTGCGCAGGCCTGGATGGTGGGGGTCATGAAGATGTCGCAGGCGGCGATGAACTCGGGCTTCTTCATGGCCTTGTACCAGCGGTCGACCTCGCAGCTCATGCAGGCGATGCCGTTGGAGGTCTGGATCCAGACGCCCTTCACGAGGCCCTGCTCCATGAACTCGAGGCACATGTCCGGCATGGCCTGGGTGAGGCCGTAGCGGTACATGGGGAATTCCTTCCAGCCAACGCGCTTCTTCTGGGTCTCCTCGGTGATGAGGTCGTAGATGCCCCAGGCGCCTGCGGAGGGCTGGTCGACGCCCATGGGAGAAGCGGTGTAGCACATGCCGCCAGGGACATCGAGGTTGCCGGTGATGGTCCACAGCGCTGCGATGGCGGCGGCGCAGGGAGTGCCCTGGGACTGCATGTCGACTGCCAGGCCCCACACGACGTTGGCGGGCTTGGAGGTGGCGAACAGGCGGGCAGCGGCGATGATCTTCTCCTTGGGGACCCAGGTCATCTCCTCGACCTGCTCGAGGGACAGCTCGCGTGCGCGCTCTGCCAGCTCCTCGAAGCCGTAGGTCCAGTTCTCGACGAAGTCGTGGTCATAGAGGTCCTCGTCGACGATGACCTTGATCATGGCGAGGGCCAGGGCGGTGTCGGTGCCGGGGCGCAGCTGCAGGTGGATGTCTGCGTGGGCTGCCAGCCAGGTGACGCGGGGCTCGACGGAGATGAGCTTGCAGCCCAGCTTCATGGCGTCGGTGACCCAGTGGCCCATGAAGAAGTCCGGGTTGGAGATGGTGGGGTTGCAGCCCCAGACGATGGTGCACTCGGGGCAGGTCCACTCGGGGTCGTCGTAGCGCAGCGGGCTGAACTGCGCGAAGTCTGCGATGAGCATGCCGCCGTAGGTCATGATCATCAGGGACAGGCGGGGCAGGTAGCACGCGGTGCCAGAGAGGAAGCCGTACTCGTTGGGGCTGCCCATGGTGTTGACCATGCGGCCCACCTGCCACTGGTTGTCACGTGCGGTGCCGCGCAGGCCGTGGATGGCGTCGCCGCCGTAGGTCATCGCGATGCGGCGGAACTCCTTGTAGCAGGTCTCGAGGGCCTCATCCCAGGAGATGCGGGTCCACTTGTTCTCGCCGCGCTCGCCAGCACGCTTCATGGGGTACAGGATGCGATCGGGGTGGAACTCAACCTGCTTGAAGGCCAGGCAGCGGGGGCACAGGGCGCCGCGGTTGTAGGGGTCGTCCGGGTCGCCTTCGAGCTTGATGAACTTGCCGGTCTCCTTGTCGGAGTAGATCAGGACGCCGCAGCCCTCGTGGCATCCGGGGGCGGACCAGACGGACGTACGGGTGACGATCATGCCGTCCTCCTCGTACTGCCACTCGCCGGGATGCTTCCAGCGAGGGTCGATCACCTGAGCCTGGCCAGCACCGAAGTTGAACTGGTTCTCCTCTTTGGAGTTACCAATATCATTGCGGTCGACGCCGTCGATAGTGGTCTCCATGGGCTCTTTCTCAGCCATAGTTCCCTCTTTTCTCTCTCTTGGGAGCCCGCCTCTCCACGGCGGCGATCCCAAAGCGGGCTAAGGGAAGTCCCTCGGACTGAGCTCCCGGGTGTCTTCCCCGGTTATGCATTCCCCCAACCCTCGACGGAGGCGATTAAACCGTGCCGCATGGGTGGGAATCATCCCGCGATAGGTGCGTAATACGACAAATCAGTACGCTGGTATGAGAGGAAGGATGAGCCCTTTAACCTGCGAAAACGAAAGCCGGCCCGCGTGGGGCCGGCTTTGGTCGCCTCTCTTGACAGATTGGGGGTCACTCGCCGCTCATGTAGCGCGCGAGCTCCTCTTCACTCAGGGGATACTCCTCGATGAAGTCCATGAGCTTTTGCTGGGAGTGGATGTCGAACTTGCGATAGATGCTGTAGATGTGGCTCTTCACCGTATGGGGCGAGATGCAGAGCTTCTCCTGCAGGTAGGCGGCATTGCGGCCACGAGCCAGATAGCCAAGGACGTCGCTTTCGCGCGGGGAGAGCTTGTAGAGCTCGGCTGCGGCAGCGCACTTGGCGTCGAATATCTCGCTCTCTGAAAGCTCAACCGAGACAATCTGCTTCTCGGCGTTGTCTCCCACGAGCTTTGAGACGGCCTCTTGGTCGTGATGGTGGACGTCTGGCATGCAGAGCACGAAGACGAGCACCAGGGCAACGGCCATAGCCAGGTGCATGTAGCCGAAGATTGCGGAATGGGCGTCTGCGTAGAGCGTAATGACGGAGGAGAGCAGCCAGCCCAGCCAAAAGCCGATGCCGCGGAACGAGAGGCGCAGCGGCAGCTGGCGGAATGCAGGGGCGCACCAGCCGTTCTCTTTGCACTTGCGCACCATGAGTGCGTAGTTGATGGCCATGATGGCAGCCCACGAGGCAACCATCACGCCCACGATGACCAGCTGCAGCTTATCTGGCGCATAGGGCATGGCAACGCAGGTGAGGACGGTGAGGAAGAGCAGGGCGCGCTGGGCCACGGTGATGCCCACCTCCTTGCCCGCTAAGGTGAGGACCACCATGAGGACAGCACCCAGCAGCACGAAGAGCAGCCCGATTAAGAGCGTGGTGCCGCCGCAGTTGAAGAGGTAGACGAAGGTTGACCCGAAAACCATGCCGTAGGCCACCATGAGGGGCTCGATCTCTCGTGTGAACTGCCACTTGGGGGCCGTGAGCTCCTTGAGAGCGCACTTGTCGTTGGCAGGGCAGCGCGGACTCAGGTAATGGACGAGCGCAAGGGAACCAACACCGAACACTGCGGCGAAGACGAACTGCAGCAGGCTGGGCATGGCGATGACCAGGGCAAAGAGCGCAGCGCCGGCAAACAGGGAGAAGCTGGTGAAGCGGAACTCCTCGCCGCTGTCCATGCGACTGCAGATGTCGAGCCAGAGGATGACCCCTCCTGCACCAGCGATGCCGGTAAGCGTGTTGGTGAGGCAGTAGATGCCCTCGTAGATGTTCAAGCCAAAGCTCTCTGCCATGGCACAGCACGGGGAGAGGAGCATGGAGATGCCGATGCCGACAAGAACCGGGGTGCTGAAGATGTTGAAGCTGGCGCTGCGGGCGGCTAGATGAAAGCCCAGGTAGCCCAGCACCGTTCCCAGAAAGACAAAGCTCTGCACCAGGTCCTTTTGGCCAAGCGGCAAATCTCGCAAGATCTCTGAGTAAAACCAATAGAAGCACACGAGCATCCAGGCAAAGTAAGCTGCAAAACCGACCATGCCTAACAGCTCTATAGCCGTCAGATCAGATCGCCTGGTGCGGTTGTCCCTCTTTGCGGCAGCAGTGTCCATCAACGCATCCCCCTCGCTTACTGCATGCGCTTGTCCTCTTGGTCCTCCTCCAAATGGTGCACAAAACGCGTTCTCTCTTAACGTACGTTCTCTTTTAACGTAATTAGTTTATCTCCAACGGCAGGGAATTGCCTGTCTGGCAGCGTTCGCTCACCCGTGAAATTTAGTTCCGCAGACGAAGTTCCCACCCGCTCCTCAGTGCTGCCCAGGGGGCTTGATGCCAAGGCGCTGCGAGACACTCGCAAGGTCGCTGAAGCCCAGCTCCTTGCATGCAGAGGCAACACCCGGCGTGGCACCCGTGGCATCGTCGTCCATTCCCTCGATCTTCTTGAGAACGGCAAAGCTGGGGCGCTTCTGCTGCTCGCTGGGGGCGCTGGCCACAGCAGCGGCACTGGACTGCCCGGGAGAGGCGACGCAGGCTGGCGGGGCAGGCGTGTTGCCAACGCTGAGCAGCTGGGAAGCAGCGGCCATGGAGGTGGCCCCGCTCGAGCCGTCCTCTCCCCCACCGCCGCCGAGCACCAAGCCCCAGGCCTCCATGCACTTGCCGCACTCGAGGCAGACCTCGCAGCGCTTGTGCACGCTGAAGCTCGGCTCGTGACCTTGCCCGGGCACCTCCTCCTCAAAGCACCTCCCGCAGTAGCGGCACACCTTGCAGCGGGTGCCAGCCCGCTTCTCGGCCTGTTGGCTCATCTCTGCACTCCCTTCCCTCCACACGCGGCAACGAGCGCCCTGGAATTCGACCCCAGGGCGCTCTGTCTTCATAGTGATGTCAGCGCGCGTTGAGGCGCCTGTACTACCGAGGAGCTAGTGCTGCTCGGGCTTGCCAGCGGGGGCCTGGCCGTCTGCGGCCTTGGGCTTGCTGGGCTTGACGAGCACGGACAGGATGCAGCCCACGACACCGATGGGGACCAGTGCCATGAAGGCCAGGCTCGGGTCGACCATGATGCCGTTGGCAGCAGCCTCGGCAGCGGCCTGGCCGATAGCCGGGCCGAAGTCGGCCGGCGTGCCGCCAGCTGCCAGAACGGCCTGCTTGGCCTCGATAGCAACGTTGGAAGCGGCGGTGAGGCCGTCGTTGAAGGGCGCCAGCACGTAGGAGGTAGCGATCTGGCCGGCATACTGGCCCAAAGTGAGCAGAGAGAGGCCGAATGCGACTGCGGTCTGGCCACCCTTGAACACGAAGGTGGGGACCAGCGGACGGCAGCATGCGTTGAGCATCATGTTGCCCAGGCAGAAGAAGATGACGTAGGGGATGAAGAACTCGGCCTTGAACGCCAGGGCAGAGCAAATGGTCAGGCCGATGATGCCGACGACAACGCAGATGAACTTCTTGTCCTTGGGGGTCTTGTCCAAGATGAGGCCGCCGATGGGGGCCAGGGCGCCGCATGCGCAGATGAGGCCGCCGATGACGCCTGCGGTGGTCGCATCCCAGCCAAGGCCGCCAAGCAGCTCGGGGGTCTGCAGCCAGGTCTTGAGGTACTGGGAGAACGCGTAGTTCATGTAGTTGAAGATCGCGAACATGATGATGAGGCACCAGAGCTGGCGGCTCTTGAAGAACTTGAGGACGTCCTTGAGCGGCTTGCGCTCGGGGGACACCTGGGAGCGCTCGTCCTCACGCGGGCCACGGAAGACCACAGCAAAGACGATGGCGACGACGATCACGAGGCCAACCCACACCAGCTGCAGGGTGCCGACGTTCTGGCCGACGAGGTTATAGATGCCGTCGTTGACGAAGTTAGAGCAGAAGATGCCGATGGGAGCCCAGGTGGACCAGATCGCCATGGCGCGGCCGCGGGTGGAATCCGGGAACCACAGAGACACGCAGGTGGGGCCTGCGACGATGGTGGTAGCCAGGCCCAGGCCAAGGACGAAGCGGCCCACGAGGAAGGCGTAGAAGTTGCCGCCCACGGTGAAGGCGCTCAGCGCGCCGCCGATGATGGCCAGGCACAGGCCGATGAGAGTGGTGACCTTGGCGCCGAACTTGCGCACCAGGACGGTGGTGGGCAGGGCCATGATCAGCGCGCCGATGGGCACCAGGCCCATGACGTTGGAGAGCAGGGCATAGTTTGCAGGGTTCTGGAAGAACGGGTTGTTGGCGGCGAGCCAGCCCTTGAAGACTGGGAAGGTCAGGCCGGGCAGCCACATCCAGATAAACACGATGCTGACAGCTGCCAGCAGAGAGACAACGAGGCAGGGCCATGCATAGGACGGGGTCTTCTCGACCGGCTTTGCGGGGGCGCCTGCAGCTGTTGCAGTAGAAGTCATTGTATTCCCCTCTTTTGACTCGGATGGGGTCCGTACCCCGCTTTCTCGGGGCGACCCCCGGCGCCAGCCGGAATTCCGCCAGCTGGCGCGCGCGGTTAGGTAGTGGAGAACCTCAACTAGATGTTGAAGATCTTTGCGGCGTTGCCGCCGAGCATCAGGGCCTTGTCCTCATCGGAGATCTCGAGCGCGTTGATGGACTCGACAGAGCGGGCCATCCACTCGTAGAACACCGGGAAGGAAGAGCCCAGGAGCAGATGGTCTGCACCGCAGGTCTTGACGGCGCACTCCAGGACGTTCTTGCCCCAGCTCATGGGGTGGGTCAGATCGAAGAAGATGTTGTTGGCCAGGTAGCGGTCATAAGCCTCGCGGTCGACATTAGTGGCCAGGCGGTTCATGGCCTCCTTCTTCTTGGTGGACTTGTGCGGGGCCAAGATCTCCTGCAGGCCAAACCAATTGCCGCCCATCATGGTGTGGATGAACTTCAGGTTGGGGAACTCGTCGAACATGCCGGAGTAGATCTCGCGGCCCACGGCAGATGCCTGGACGTGGATGCGGCCCAGCTCACGGCGCAAGACGGTGTACTCGTCGAAGTTGCCGTAGGCGTTCTGGCCGGGGGTGTGATGGATCACAGCCGGAATCTTCTTGTCGTTCAGAACCTTGAGATAGGGCTTGAACAGGGGGTCGTCCAGGAAGCGGTCGCCGTAGCAGCAGGCGAACTGCACGCCCACAGCGCCCATATCGATGCAGCGCTCGAGCTCGGCGATATCCTCCTTGCGGCCGTAAGGGGGCAGCACGGCGTTGAAGCGCAGGCGGCCCTCAGACTGGCGGCACATCTCGGCTGCCTGGTCGTTGACGATCTTGCAGATGTCCAGGGGCAGCCACTCCTGCCACACAGGCATGCGGAGCAGGGCGATGTCGACGCCGGCTTCATCCATGGCCCCGATCTTGGCCTCGAGAGTGTAGTCGCCCTCGACGTAGTTGAGGATCTGCGTGCCCTCGGGGTACTCCAAGATCATCTGCTGCTTGGCGCCGTCCGGGGTCTTGCCCAGGTAGGCCTTCATGCCAAAGCCCAGCGGGGCGGAGTACAGGAAGCCGTTGAGCACCTCCTCGTTGGTGAAGAGGTCGGTGGGCAGCATGTGCATGTTGATGTCGATTACGCGGTTCTCGCTCATGAAATCACTCCTTTGCAGTGGGTGCGGTGCGACGCCGCTGAGAGGGACGTCGCACCGCTGGTGATCCGGGTGCTAGTTCTGATAGATGGGGGTGACCTCGCCGCGCGCCATCTTCTTCATGTTCTCGCCGCAGCGGACACGCCAATCAACGCGACCCTGCTCACGGGCCCACTCGGGAACCTCGCGGGAGAACTCGCGGGGTGCGCGCACGTCAACATGCATCAGGCGTTCTGCCACCTCGTATCCAAAGCTGTCGTCAACCATTGCTTACCCTCCTTTCAGGTTTTGTGCCTTAACTATGTGAAACCAAGGCCACGGGGCCTTGAGTTAGGCCTCCTTGATGGGGACCAGGATCATCCCCGGCTTGTCGATCTTCGCGGCCAGCTCCTCAACGCTGCCGTACTCCAGGCACTGGGCCTGGCAGTGCTGCACGCAGCTGGGCTGCTTGCCCTTGGCAACGCGGGACTCGCACAGGTCGCACCAGCGGGTGAACTGGGGGATGAAGTCCAGCTGCCAGTCCTTCTTGCCCTCTGTGATCTGCAGGGGGCCCAGCTGGGTGATGGTGATGCCGTACTTGGTCTCGTCGAACTCCTTCTCCTGCTGGCAGGCGACCACACAGGCCTCACAGCCAGAGCAGTAGTTGACGTCGCAGAGAATTCCCTTGATGGTCATTTCCGTTTCTCCTCTCTAGCTGCGCTTATGCCTTGTAGATGCGGCACATCATGGCCTTGTAGTTGGCGCCAAAGCCCGAGACACCCGCGTCGAAGGGAACGAGGTTGTTGATGTTGGATTCGAAGGTGCCGAACAGGCCCTTCTTCTCGTCGGCGAGGTTCTCCTCGGCCTGGTCCTTGCGCTCGGGGAACCACCAGCCGTGCTCGCACTGCATGACGCGCGGGTCGTAGGTGGGGTCGTAGGCGGCCTTGTACTTGCACTTGCCGTGCTTGTTCTCGAGCCA
>JAQXQN010000151.1 GCA_029101185.1 Eggerthellales bacterium
ATCAGAATGGACGTTTTGCACGATTGGGAGTCAAAAAACGTCTCCCAATCGTCGATTTCGTCCACGAGGCCCCCTTCTGGTCTCCCAATCGTCGATTTCGTCCACACCCATTTCTGTATCCGCAGACTAACACCATCACCATCCCTGCTAAGCCCACCCTCTGGTCAAAATAGACTTCAAACGGACCTATCCCCTTAGGTGGAACGGACCGCTTCAAGCGGACAAGGGGTCAGGGGCCAGGCGCCTCAAGCGGGCCAGGCCACTTCGGCAGGTGCGGCCCACCACCACGCACGGTCACTTCGACACGCTGAACACCACAATTGGAGACACCTTGGGGTGCTTGGCGTAGAAGTCCTTCACCGTGGCATAGGTTTCCCGGTCGTAGTTGTTGTGGGAGTGCAGCCGGCCGTCGGCCTCGCGAGTGAGGCAGATGGTATGGGCGCTGCCGGTGATGGTGTCCTTGTCGTTCCAAAAAGTGGTGAGCACATGGGTGACGGCAGATTGGTCGGTTGCGGGAATCTGTTTAGTTTTGAAGCCTCGCTGCTTGAGGTATTGCTCGATCATCCAGGGGTCGGTGCCGAACTCGCCCTTGACCATGATGCCCTCGGCCTCGAAATGCTCCACCAGATCCACGATGCTGGTTTTGCGCCCGAGGGATTTGACCAGGTTATACGTGGCGATAATCCCGCAGCCGCCCCAGTTGAGATTGGCGACCCCCACCTTGATTGCCTCGCAGGCGGGGTTCTTCTGGTCCTCCACGTAGCCCTTTGCGGCAAGCTTCTCAAAAGCCGACTCCGCCTTCTTGTTGGCGGGCTTGTTGTCGGGGATGGGGTCCGTGGCTTTCGTGTCGCCAAGAACCGCCTTGAGCAGGGGCGCCGCCACAGGAATAACCAGGTCCTCCGACTTGCGCAGGATAGCGAAGGCCTCCTTCTCCCTGCCCTTCACGAAATCGTAAAACAGCTTGAGCGCCGTATCGGTGGGAGCCTTTGCGGAATGAGAGGCTTGCGAGGCGTGACTTCCAAGTGACATATGAGCTCCTTTCATGGCGAAGCGTGCTTTGACGAAGCGCTCGCGGCGACCGGGCGCGTTCGCGGCGGCCGGGCTCGAGCGCGGCGGCTGGGCTCGGGCGCGGCGGCTGGGCGCAGATGTGGCATCAACGCGGGCATTATACCTGGCTGGCACAGCGAGGGGCACCATTCCTGCACCATCCCGCGGCTGGCAGCGCTACAATTTGCCTCAATTGCAGAAAGGCCCACTATGCATCCCTTTTTCATCTCCGTCGACGGCGGCGGATCATCCACAAAGCTCCTTGTGACAGACGAGGCAGGCACCCAGCTGGCCACCTGTTCCGTTGGGTCCACCAGTTTCAAGTCCGCAGGCTATGACCAGGCAGAACACAACATCGCCCAAGCGGTCCAAACCCTCACCAATCTTGGGTATCCACCCTGCCAGGCCCAAGCAGCAACCTGGGGGCTATCCGGCTGCGACGCCCCCGCCGACCTTGCGAAATACCGCCAGATTCTCCAAGACTGCGGCCTTGACCTGCGCATTCACCATGTTTGCAACGACTCATTCCTGGCCCTGTACGCACATGCCCAGCCCCCCGCGATCGTGGTGATATCCGGCACTGGGTCCATCGCCTACGGGGTTGACCGTCACAGAAACGCCAGCAGGGCAGGGGGTCTTGGGTACCGATTCTCGGACCTGGGGTCCGGCTGCTGGATGGGCGCCCAGCTCCTTGAGGCGTTCGCCCTGCACCTTGAGCACATTAGTACCTCAGGCATCGCCCCAGATGATCCTGGGTTTTCCCTGATAGAAAAGGTGGTTCAGGACGCTTCGACAGACAAAACGGCGGCCGAGTCGGACAAGGCGGCCGGATCAGACAAGGCATCAGCCGAATCGGACAAGGCGGCCGAGGGGCGCAAAGAAGCGTCCCCGAAGGAGATGCTCCAGATCCTCTCCAACGCAGACGAACCGTCCTGGTTTGCTCACCTTGCCTACCTCGTGCTCTCAGCCCCCGAGGCGCAAGAGTCTCCCCTATGCACCCGAGTAGCCCAACAAGGCGCGCGCTACTTGGCGGGATACGTGGCTGAACTGGTCAGACGCATGACTTCGGGTGCCGAAGCGTGCGCTCCGGAAGAGATTACCCTGGTCATGGCGGGAGGCCTGACCCGAATCGGGCTGGTCCGCGGGGCCCTTGAGCGCCAGCTTGCGCGCATTGATGGAATCGACCCGAAAAAAATACTGGCTGGAGACGTGGACCCGGTCTGGGGCGGCATCTCCATGGCTCGAGAAAGGCTGTGGTATGAAGAATAGACGCGAAAACGGTGGCGTGACCCTGGTAGAGCGCATCGCCTACCCTTTGGGGCTTGCGGGGCAGAACATGGTGTACAACTTCATGTCCATGTACATCCTGTTCTTCTTCACGGACCTGCTAGGCATCCCCGCCGCCATTGCAACCGGCATCATCATGGCGGCTAGCGCTTGGGACGTGATCAACGACCCTCTCATGGGCCTCATCACCGACAGAACCCGCACCCGCCTGGGCAAGCTTCGCCCCTACCTGATCTTCGGGCCGGTGGTGCTTGCCATCATGTTCGCCCTGTGCTTCTGCGACTTTGGCCTGGCCCAGGTCGCGGCCATTGGCGTGGCCGCCCTGTTCTACGTGCTCTGGGGCATGAGCTACACCGTATGCGACATCCCCATCTGGGCCATCTCCTCCGTGGTATCAAAGGACCCCTCCCAGAGAAACTCCATGGTTACCCTGGGCAAGATCGGCGGCACCGTGGGCACTGCCATCTGCACCGTCTGCAGCATCATGGTGATCAACGGGTTTGGCGGCGAGCGCCTGGCCAGCGCCTACACCTATGCCGCAATTGTCATCGGCCTGGTGTCCTGCGTGCTTATGACCATCACTGGCCTGGTGCTCAAGGAGCGCATCGAGCCCGCCGCCAAGCCGGTCTCCTTCCGCGAGAACCTGCGCACCGTCACCTGTAACCGACCCCTGATGGCGCTGCTTGTGGGCATCCTGGTGGTCAACATGGTCAACAACATCCGTCAGGCAGCCCAGACCTACTTTGCCATCTACGTCTGGGGAGACTCCTCCTGGCTCACTCCCATTGGCATCAGCCTGATTGTGGGCATGGTGGCCGGCATGGCCCTCACCCCCATGCTTATGGGACGCTTCGACAAGCGAAAGCTGTTCATCGGCTCCTGCATTGGCGGGGCCGTGGCCTCCTCCATCCCGTTTTTCATCGGCGGGGGCAATATCATGTTCTGCCTGGTGGTGCTTGGGGTCAGCTTCGCCTTCACCGGCGTGACCACCATCACCACCTCAAGCATGCTCATCGACGCGGTGGACTTTTCCCAGTACAAGCTGGGATTCAGGGGCGAGGGCATCATCTTCAGCCTGAACACCTTCCTCTCCAAACTCAGCGGCATGATTTCGCGGGCCGTGGTAGGCGTGGGGCTGGTGCTCATGAGTTACGAGGCCGACGCCGCCGTCACGCCTCTGCTCAGCAGCGGCCTGAGCGCCATGATTTACCTGATTCCCGCTGCATGCTTCCTGCTGGCCATCATCCCCATGATGTTCTACCACATCAGCCCCGAAGAACAGGCCGGTATCGAGGCCATGCGCCAACAGCAGTAACCCATACAGCGGCAGCGCACCACGCGCTGCGAGCCCACCAAGTAAAGGAGCATCCATGGAAACTTCCGCCATCGCCCAGCTCATGCAGCCCCCTGCATTGGATACCTGTCGAAGCGTCCTGTGCGTGGCGCCCCATCCAGACGACAACGAGATCGGCATGGGAGGGGTGATTGCCCAGATGACAGCGGCGGGGGTCCATGTTGACTACCTGACCGTCACCGATGGCGCCCTCGGGGATCTAGGCCTTCATGATCCCGAGCTTGACCTGGCCCATGTCCGCAAGACCGAGGCCATTGCTGCAGGGCAACTGCTTGGCGTGAGGGACTTCTACTGGCTTGACCTGCCAGACGGCACGCTCAGAGACGTTCCCGCCTTGGCTCGGGCGATAGCCGAACGGCTGCGCCAGGGCGGCTATGACGCCGTGTTCTGTCCGGACCCCTGGAACGCCTACGAGGCACATATGGACCATGTAGTGGTTGGCCGGGCCACAGCCCAAGCCGCCATCAGCTGCAACCTGCGCGCTTATCCCGAAGGCACCCACACTGCTCCCTGCAACCTCCAGGCAGTGGGATTCTACTTCACCGGCAAACCCAACACCGTCGTTGACATCACCGGGTACTTTGCCCAAAAGATGCAGGCCATTGCCGCCCACCAGTCCCAGATCAGCCCCGAGATGCTGCAGCTCTACACCGGGTACTTTGCCTTCAGAGGCCAGCGGCTCACCCAATCCGAGGCCATCGGCGAGGGGCTGAAGGTGCTTGCCCCACTGCTGCTCCACTGCATCCCCGAGGCCGCAGACATTTAATCCACGCCACGTTTTGTCAACGCGCAAGCCTAGCCAGCGCGCACGTTTAGTCAACGCGCACGTTTAGTCAACTCCACGCTTAGTCAACGCGCACGCTTCCCTGCCTGAGCACCCGAGGCGCCCCTCCCGTGCAATCCACGATGGTGGAGGACACGCCGGATCTGGGCGCTTCGTCATAGCAATACGCCGAAACCGCCGCGATCACCTCGGGATCCACCTGGTCAAAAGCCTGAGGGGGCTGCATGCCCTGGAGGTTTGCGCTGCTTGTTGCCACCGGACCGCCCACGCCCCGCAAGATTTCCAGGGCAACAGGGTCACCCGGCATGCGCAGAGCCACCGTGTGCTCAGGGCCACAATAGGCCTCGGGCAGGGCCGCAGAGGCAGGAACAATCAGGGTCAGCGCCCCTGGCCAATACTGTTGTGCCAGGTCATATGCGTATTCAGGAATATGAGTCCCATAGGTGTCCAGGTCCTGGGGGGATGAAACCAAAAGTGGGATTGCCTTCTCGAGGTCCCGATGCTTGATGGCGTAGAGGGCCTGGGGGGTCTTCGCGGCAAAGACCGCCACACCCAGGCCGTACACGGTGTCCGTGGGAAACAGGGCTGGCTTGCCTGCAAGAAGGGTTTCTATCACCTGGCGAAGTGAACTGCCCGCGGGGTGAGCCGGGGCCGCGGGCTGGGCCGGGGCCCCGGGCTGGGCCAGCAAGGAATCGTCGCTCATGGCCGCGCAGGCCTCCTCTCCAGGTACCCCTTCGGGTTCCCCCTCCGAGCGCCCCACAGAGCGCGAACCACAAAACCAAAAACCAGAAACTTTATCCTTGACAGAGAATAACTTTATAGTATTCTGCAATCAGATAGTAATTATCTCCATCCAAGGATAATTATGTTAGTGGGCGATGTTCTCCCCCTTAGCAATTCGCCCGCTCTCCTCTCTTCCTAGCGGGCGAGCATGTGCTCGCCCGTTCCTTTTTCCCTTTGTTCGCCCGTTCAGAAGCGGGCAGGACGCTTCGCCAGCGAAACAGAGCGTCTCGCTATTTACCCAGCTCGCCTGCGGCACGAACCCGGACGCGATTGGTGTGGCCCGGATAGTACTGCAGCGGCACATCCTCCACGTCGATGATCTCCACCGTCTCGCGCACAGCGCCAGCCTCCACGGCAAGCTCGATGGCGGCATTGCGGGCCTGATCAAGCGCCTCGTCACGAGGGGTCACGTCATAATCAATGAGAGCCTCGTAGGTGCCGGAGACCTTAGAGATGGCAGACCCGATGGCGTTTGCGCAGCCGGAGAACTCGGGCTTGACGCAGATGGCGGTGCCCGCAAGGTCGGTGGGCACCACAATGGAGCCACCGCCAACCAGAATGGCGTCAATGTCGTCGTTGGAGACCTTCATCATGTCGATGGAATCCTCCACCAGCTCCCGCATGACGGCCATGGCCGCTTCGGCAAACTCAAGAGGCATGTCTGCAACCTTTGAGGCATCGCCCACGTTGTCCACCATACCCAGGCGCACCGCAACGTCGGTGGCAGTGGTGACGTCGCCGCCAAAGACCAGGGCCTTCTCGGTGATGCGGAAGCCCACGGAGTCGGGGCCTACGGTGACGGTGCCGTCCTCATGCTGACGGACAATGGAGCCGCCGCCCAGGCCAATGGAGATCACGTCGGGCATACGGAAGTTGGTGCGCACGCCACCGATGGTCACGGCAACGCCGGACTCCCGAGGAAATCCGTTTGCCAGCACGCCCAGGTCAGTGGTGGTGCCTCCCACGTCAATGACAATAGCGTTGTCCATCTTGGACAGGTAGCTAGCACCGCGGATGGAGTTGGTGGGGCCGCAGGCAATGGTCAGGATGGGGTACTTGCGAGCGTACTCCATAGTCATCAGGGTGCCGTCGTTCTGGGACAGGTACACATCCGCGTTGACCACGCCCTTCTCCGCTAGGGACTTGGCAAATCCCTCGGTGAAGCGCTCCGCCACCTGATGGAGAGCGGCGTTGAGGATGGTGGCGTTCTCACGCTCGATCAGACCCATGGACCCAATCTCGGAGGACAGGGACAGACACACGTCCTCGCCAAGCACCTCGCGGGCAATCTTGGCGGCGGCAATCTCGTCGTCGTTGCGCACGGTGGAGAACACGCAGCTAATGGCCACGGATTGAACCTTGCCCTTCACGCTCTCAAAGAACTCCCGGGCCGCCTGTGCGTCAAACTCGCTGAGGCGCTGGCCGTCAAACTCGAATCCGCCGGGAATGATGGCATCGGCCACGCACACCGCGGCAATATCGTCCGCCCAGTCCACCATGGGAGGAATGCCCACAGAGGCAGGCGCGCCGATGCGCAGGATGGCAATGGGGGCCAGGCCCTGGCGCTGCACGATAGCGTTGGTGCACTGGGTGGTGCCCAGCATGGCCTGCTTGATTTCGGCAGGGTTCACTTCGCCAGCAGAAAGCACGGCATCAATGGAGCCCATGATTCCAGAATAGATATCGTCAGAAGTGGGGTACTTCACCGCCGCGACAACGCTGAGGTCCTCGTCAATCAGTACGGCGTCGGTGTTGGTGCCGCCCACGTCAATGCCAAGTTTGTACATGTTGGTTCCTTTTCATCGCGGCCCTGGATGGGTGCGTCCAGGGCGGTTGCTTGAGTGGTTGAGAAGTCCGATCCCATCTGGAGGCCATGCCCCGAGGGACCGATGTGCACACCGCAGTGCACATGTAGGGCGACGCTACTTGCAGCGCTCTTCAACGGGAATATAGTCCGTCTCCAGGCCGAAGTACCGCGGACCGGCCAGGTCAATGCCGGCCTCGGTGCGCCACAGGTGGAAGCACTCCAGGCCAACCACCATGACACGCTTGCCGTACTTGAGTGCGTCGGTAGGCACGGGGATGAAGGTCTCCGTGTCCACCAGGCAGATCATGTCGGGAACCGTGGCCTTGATCTGGCCGTCAACCACGCAGCACAAGTTCTCGTTCTGGAACTCCACGTAAGCCTGGCGGCCCTTTTCGGCCCCGATGCCCTCAAGCTTCACCCGACCGAAGTTAAAGCCGTTGCGGACCTCCCGCAGCACGTCGGAAATCTTGCCCTTGAACAGGTAATGGCCGCCGGTGTAGTCAAGGAAGTACTCCTCGGGGGTCATACCCTCAGGACAGTCCTTAATATGGCGAATTGCCCTGCCCAGGTTCTCGGACCGGGTCACAATGCCGTGGACGCCGAACTCCTTCATCATCTTGCCGGTCATGGTGTACAGGGCGATGCTCACCGAACCGCCGCACTCCATGCAGATGACGCGGCCGATGCGCTCAGCCCACTTGTTGGTGATGGTGGTCATGTAGTTGGTGTTGCCCTTCTCATCCACCAGAGCCATGGGAGTGGCATGCATGCCTCCGATGGTGAAGGTCACGTGCTGCAGTTCCGGGAATGCCCGACCCATGCCGTCCACGTCAACCAAGGGAAGCCCCAACCGAGCGGCTGCAACAATAGGCAGCATGCTGTTCACTCCACCGGCCTCAATAGGCATGATGGCGTAGACCTTATTGTCCATGCCATCCTCGATCATGCGGATGATCTCCTGGTACTCGCTACCGTTGACCGCCTTCTCGTTCAGGACGGTAGGAGCGCCCATCATGGCAATGGGCATGCACAGCTGCTCATCAGGGACCTCATCGGGATCAATCAGACGCACCGGGCCGCACTCTTTCACGGCGCCGAGCGCCATCAGCTTACCGATGTAGGGATCTCCCCCGCCACCAGCCCCCAGCAGAGCCGCACCGAGGGCGATATCCTCAATTTCCTTTGGTCCAATAAGCCTCATTCTCTTGCCTTTCTATCTATCTATTGAAACAGACTGGGAAGCTCTATACCCAGCCGCTCCTCCACAGGCACATAGGGGCACTCAAGGCCAAACCAGCCCGGGCCAACCAGATTCACCCCGGCGGGACTGCGCCACGCATCCCAGCACCTCAGGGCCACCACCAGCACGCGTTTACCGTATTTCAGGTTCTCGGTGGTAACGGGACGGAAGGTGTCCGAGTCCACCAGGCAGATCAAATCCGGAACCGTTGCCGCA
This sequence comes from Eggerthellales bacterium, assembly GCA_029101185.1. Taxonomy (GTDB): domain Bacteria; phylum Actinomycetota; class Coriobacteriia; order Coriobacteriales; family Eggerthellaceae; genus Slackia. Next base: position 8,519 of record JAQXQN010000151.1, read on the forward strand.
ATGGTGCCGTCCACCTCAGCGAAGATGTTCTCGTTCTGAAACTCCACTGCGGCGGTGTGGCCCTTGTCCTCAAGGATGCCCTCCATCTCCGCGCGGCCAAAGTTGTAGCCGCCTCGGGTCTCCCGCAGCACATCGGAAATCTTGCCCCGGAAAAGCCTTACTGCCCCGGTCTGGGCCAGGAAGTGCTCCTCGGGGCTGGATGCCTCCACGTCCGAGACCTCACGAATGGTCCTGCCCAGGCGTTGCGCCAGGTCAATGGTGCGGGGCACGGCAAACTGCTTGATCTGGGCACCGGTCATAGGCGCCGAGATTGCCAGCACCGCGCCACCGGTGACCGCACAGATATCCCGACCGATCTTTTCGGTCCAGTCCGCGTTGGCGGTGTAGAGGATGGAGACGTTGCCCTTGTCATCCGTGATCACATAGGGGCAGCCCTCCACGTCGGCCAGGCAGAAGGTGTCCTGTTGCAAACCGGGAAACGCCCGACCCATGCCATCGGCGTTGATCATGGGCAGGCCCGCCACCGCCGCAGCGGCAATGGGAACCATGCTGTTCAGACCGCCGCATTCCACGGGAATCAGGGCGTCAAGCTTGCGGCCCACCTTCTGGAACGCCTCGATGGCGCGCAGATACTCGGATCCGTTACGACCCTTCTCCAGATACACGCTTGGAGCGCCGACGCCGGAGACCTTGGCCACCGTCCAATCGTCGGGAATCTCCTCGGGGTCATACATGGTCACGGGGCCATATTTCCTGATGGCCGCCATGGCCTCAAGACGGCCCATATATGGGTCACCGCCGCCCCCCGAGCCAAGCAGCGATGCCCCCAGGGCAATGTCGGCCAAATCCTCAACCTGGATGGTCCGCATGATATCTCCCTTGCAGATTTCGACCGCCAAACCCCCAAAACCTTTGGGAACTGGCACGAGTACACAGCGCCAAATCATACCACATTGTATAAATACCGCTCTTGATGCACTATTCCTTAACCATGGCGAAATGACCTGGCAGCAAGGGGAATTTGACTCGGTTGCCGCCGCCCGCCCCTCTGCCTTCCAGCAAAGCGGCGGCCCATTTCCTAGCCCGCCGCAAGGAGCGGTTTTTCTGCACATAGCCAGGCCTTAGTTGGCGAAGCGTACCCACATTGCTATGATTCACTCCACTCCATCCCAGACGGGGCGGTTTTGCTCCTAGCGGAGACGACCGCGTAACGCACGCCCCCGTCAGTCAACCCAAACGAAACAGGATTCCATGAGCAAGAAGCCCAACAAGCATCCCGAAGAAGTCCACGGCATCACCAAACAGGAAGCCCCCTACTTTGCCACCAAAGAGGGTCGCAACGACGCCTACATCACCATGACCATCTTGGTGATCTCCATTGCCTTTACCGTCATGCTCGCCCGCATCTTCATTGACGGCGGATATCTGGTGCAGACGGGCACCGGAGTGATTTGCGGCATCATCCTTGCGGTTATCACCTGGGGCATCATCGTGGCACCGGGCCATTACAAGATCTGGTGCGCCCGTCATGAGGACCCCATGACCGACATCCGCAACCCTGAGGAAATGGTCTACGCGGCCATCTACACCCTGAAAAACCGCAAGAACCGCTAGCCCAAAGTCCATTAGCCCTCGGGCCACTGGCTCCTTATCTGGCCATTACGCGAACAGGCAACGCGAGCAAGCTTCACAGGCGGTCCAATAGGGCGGACCACTCTAATGGGTTACGCAAACAGGCACAACACCATAGGCACAAAACAGGCAGGCAGGAAGTTGGCCACCTTGATGTTGGTCACCTTCAGCATATTCAGCCCAATGGCAAGAAGCAGTAAGGACCCTACGCAGATCATCTGGGTGGTTACCGCATCGGTAAGCAGAGGGGCCAAAAGGCTTGCCCCAAGGCTGAGCAGAGCCTCGTAGGTAAACACCACGATGCCTGAAAAGGGCACTCCAATGCCGTATGTCGCGGCAAAGACCATGCAGACCGCCATGTCAATCAGGCCCTTGGTGATTAGGGTGGAATGGTTAAGTAGCAACCCGCTTTCCAAAGACCCCACAATGGCCATAGCGCCCACGCAGATGAACAGGGACGCATTAATGAACCCTTCCGAGAAGCCCGCCAGACCCAGATTGCTTGATACGGGCGCCTGGCCATTTCTGCCGAAGACCTGCCCATCTGGATCGGACGCTTCGGTTACTACACCGGGCGCTTCGGCGTGGAAACCCTCGCGCCCGAAGGCGGCATCGAGTTTTCCCTGGATCCAATCCCCAAATCGGTGAATCCAGCCGTCAATGTCAATCAGGAAGCCAATAACGCCTCCTACCGCCATTGCCCCCACGGCAACCACCGCGTCCCCCTCAAGCATGCCCTGGATGGCAACAAGAATCACCACCAGGCCCATGCCCGACAAAAGGAAATCCCCCAGCTTCTCAGGGATGCGGCTTTTCAGGATCAGGCCCACCACCGAGCCGAACACGGTCAGAACCCCGTTTACCAGGGCGCCAAAGATGATCATCGGTACGTCTCCGTTTTCAAGCGCGGGCTCAAGCCGCGCGATCATTGCCATTTCAGGCGCTGGCGGATGCCACACGCCACCCCGTTTTACGAGCGCCGACTCGATCCGTAGGCCGAGTTTTTCCTGTTGCCAAAGGCGCTGCCCTTGCGGGCGCTCTTCTTCAGATCCGCCAGCACGTCCTTCTCAGAAGCACCCTCCACCTGGGCACGCAGCTTCACAATCTGGTCTCGCAAGCCAGCGGCGGCCTCAAAGTCCATGCTCTCCGACGCGGCGGCCATTTCCTCCTCCATGCTAGAGATGATTCTCATGACCTCGGAGCGGCTCAACTCCGCCAGGGTACGGTTCACGTCCTCGGCGGTCCCCACCGCGTCGCCATCTCCATCAGTCATGAATCCCATGATGTCGTTGATGGCCTTGCGGATGGTCTTGGGCTCGATGCCGTGCTGGCGATTGTATTCCATCTGGATGCTGCGGCGCCGGCGGGTCTCGGAAATCGCGGCATCCATAGAATCCGTGGTCTTGTCTGCGTACATGATGACCCGCCCCGATACGTTGCGGGCAGCACGGCCGATAGTCTGGATCAGGCTGCGATGGTTGCGCAGGAAGCCCTCCTTGTCCGCGTCAAGAATGGCCACCAGGGTGACCTCCGGAAGGTCTAAGCCCTCCCGCAGCAGATTGATACCCACCAGCACGTCAAACTCCCCGGCCCGCAGCCCCCTAAGAATCTCCACCCGCTCAAGGGTGCCGATGTCCGAATGCATGTATTTTGCCCGAATTCCCTGGTCAAGCAGGTGATCGGTCAAATCTTCCGCCATTCGTTTGGTCAGGGTGGTAATCAAGACCCGCTCCTGGCGCGCAGCCGCGGCCCGGGACTCTTCGATAATGTCATCAATCTGGGAGAGAGTGGGGCGCACGTCCACCTCAGGGTCAAGCAGCCCCGTGGGCCGAATGATCTGCTCGACCTGATTCTGGGACACCCGAAGCTCATAGTCTCCCGGGGTAGCAGACACGTAAATGAACTGAGGGATCCGCTCTTCAAATTCATCGAAGCGCAGCGGCCGGTTGTCCAAGCAGCTTGGAAGCCTGAATCCATGCTCTGCCAGGGTGACCTTCCTGGAGCGGTCCCCCTCGTGCATGCCGCGAATCTGAGGCACGGTCACGTGAGACTCGTCGATGATGCACAGGAAGTCCTTGGGGAAGTAGTCCAGCAGCGTGTAGGCAGGCTCGCCCGGCTCACGGCCGTCAAGATGCCGGGAGTAGTTTTCCACACCGGAACAGAATCCCATGGTCTCAAGCATCTCCAGATCATAGTTGACCCGCATCTCAAGACGCTGGGCCTCAAGCAGCTTTCCCTCCGCCTTGAACTGCCGAAGCCTGTCCTCAAGCTCCTCCCGGATGGTCTTGAGAGCCCTGTCCAATTTGGGCTTGGCGGTCACATAATGAGACGCGGGCCAGATGGGCAAGGCCTCGTACTGGTTGACCAGCTCCCCCGTGACGTGGTCTATCTCAGTGATGGCCTCAATCTCATCCCCCCAGAACTCCACATGAATGGGGTTATCCGCGTAGGGAGGGTACACGTCAAGAGCGTCGCCCCTGACCCGGAAGGTCCCCCGCTTGAGCTCGTAGTCATTGCGGTCGTACTGGATGTCAATAAGGTCGTGAATCAGGTCGTCCCTGTCCGTAGGCTTGTCCTTGTCCAGAAACACCGCCATACCCGCATAGTCCATAGGCGAGCCGATGCCGTAAATGCAGCTGACCGATGCCACCACGATGCAATCCCGTCGGGAAAGCAGGCTTGAGGTGGCGGCATGCCGAAGTTTCTCCACCTCCTCATTGATGGAGGCGTCCTTCTCGATAAACGTATCCGTCTGGGGAACATAAGCCTCAGGCTGGTAATAGTCGTAGTAGGACACGAAATAGACCACAGAGTTGTCGGGGAAGAACTCCTTCAACTCCGCCGCCAGCTGGGCCGCAAGGGTCTTGTTAGGCGCCATCACCAGGGTGGGCTTCTGCACCGCCTCAATGGTCTTTGCCATAGTAAAAGTCTTGCCCGAGCCGGTAACGCCAAGCAGGGTCTGGTAGCGCAGACCCTGGTTTACCCCCTCAGCTAGCTTCTCGATTGCCTGGGGCTGGTCTCCAGAAGGCTCATAGGGGCTGACCACCCGAAAGGGATTGTTGGCAAGGCGCACCTCAGGAAGCTTCCCCTCCATCTGTACGCCTTCGATATTGCTCAAATGAGTGGACATTTCCGCGCTCCTAATTTCCCATGCGTTGGCGAAGGGTCCTGCCTTGAGTCCCTGAGCGGGCAGTACCCCTTGGCAGGCAGTGCCCTCTACTGGGCTGACGCTACTTGACCCTGGGTGATCTTCCCTGCGATGGCGGCAACCTGACTGCGCAGGTCAATCCGGTCATCGGAGTTGTCAATGCACCAATCCGCCACCGCTTCACGCTGTTCATCCGTGGGCTGAGCGGCCATACGACGCTTCACGTCCTCAAGGCTCTGATGCCCCCGAGACGTCGCCCGGGTAAGCCGCAGCTCTTCCGGGGCAGACACGGCCACAACGCAATCCGCAAATGCCAGAGATTCCCGGGATATATCCCCTGAGGTCACTTCCACCACTATCAGCTGGGAGGCCTCCCCGCAATGGCAGGCAAACTGATTTGCCTCCTTGATCAGGGCAACCTTGCGGTGATACTCCTCCCAGATTGCCGGATGGGTGATGCCGTTTAACGTCTCTACCCCCTGCGGGCCCGCAAAGGCTGCCGCCGCAAGATCAGGCCTGCTGATTCTGCCGTCCGGACCAAGTACCCGCTGGCCGAAGGCCTCCACAAGGGAGTCTTTGACCTGAGGCTGCTCAAGCACCTCATGGCCAATGGCATCAAGGTTTATCACCGCGGCCCCAAGGTCTGCAAATACCCCCGACACGTAGGACTTGCCAGACCCGATGCCTCCGATAAGGGCAACCGTCTTCATTGCCTCACCCCTTCGCTTCAAAACCGCCAAGGCCTAAAACACCACCAAGAGCCCATGGACAGGCGCATGGGACGCTTCGCCACCTCCATAAGCGCTTGGCCGCACACCCGAACGTTTTCTTACGCGCGCTCAGCGATCTCAAGAATCAGACGCTCGGTATCCTTCCATCCCAGACACGGGTCCGTGATGGATTTGCCGTAGACCATGCACTCACCGATGGGCTGGTTGCCCTCCTCTAGATAGGACTCGACCATGACGCCCTTGACCAGACGATGCAAGACCTGGTTGCGGCTGCGGGAATGGAGCACCTCGGAGACGATGCGGATTTGCTCGTGATACTGCTTGCCGGAATTGGAGTGGTTCGCGTCAACGATGCAAGCGGGATTGCGCAACTCAGGCTTGGATTCAAAAATCTGATTGAGCCTGGTCAGGTCCTCGTAGTGATAGTTGGGGATGGTGGTGCCGTAGCGGTTTGCCGCGCCGCGCATGATGGCATGGGCCAAAGGGTTACCCGTGGTGGTCACATCCCGCTGGCGATACAGGAACCGCTTGGGGCCCTGGGCGGCAATAATGGAGTTAATCATCACCGAAAGGTCACCTGAAATGGGGTTTTTCATACCGATGGGGATATCCGCGCCGCTTGCCACCAAACGATGCTGCTGGTTTTCCACAGACCGAGCACCCACTGCCTCGTAGGAGAGGATGTCATCCAGATAAGAACGATTCTCCGGATACAGCATCTCATCAGCGCCCGTCAGGCCCGAGACCTCCATGGCCTTCAGGTGCATCCGACGGATGGCCTTCAGCCCCTTATACAGGTCAGACTCCGCCGTCGGGTCAGGCTGATGCAGCATGCCCTTGTACCCTTCCCCCGTGGTGCGAGGCTTATTGGTATAAATCCGCGGAATCAGGATCAGTCGCTCAGAAACCTTCTCGTTGAGCCTTCCCAGCCTATCCACATACTCAAGCACCGCATCCTCCCGGTCTGCGGAGCAGGGGCCCACAATCACCACGAACTTGTCCAGATCCCCCGTAAACACCTGGGCAATCTCCCGATCACGGCTGTCCTTCAGCTCCCGCATCTCAGGAGTAAGAGGGTATTCAGACTTCAGTTCCTCAGGACTGGGCAGCTTGCTGTTAACGGTCATTGCCATAGCGGCCTCCTGTCGTCATTTTGGGATGTCGAAGCGTGCCGAGCACCCAAGGGCTGTGGCACGTGGCATGTATCTTGATAAGAGTCTGAACAGTATCCTCCATTCTCAGCAGGTCTTTGGGCAGGTTTTTTCTTCGCGCCAAAAGAGTCCATGAATCGAAGCGGCCAAGGCCATCAGGGGTATCGAGAGCATCGGGGACACCAAGGCCATCATGACCATCATGACCATCCTGACCATCGTGGCCATCAAGGCCAGCCGAAGCCCCCTACAACCAGCAAGGCAATGCACACGCCTATGCACAGACACGCAACCAGAGGAACCGTGCTGTCCTTTGTCACAGATCCATGGCCCGAAAGAGCCGCCCATGCAGGCGTAATCAGGCAGGACGCACCCAGGGCCAGCAATGAGAACTCCAGGCCAAATCCGAGAGTGATTGCGCTGACCACCTTCAAATCCCCTCCCCCAAAGGATGCCCTTCCCGTTATCCGTTCAAAACAGATGCCTCCCACAAGCAGTGCGCCATATACCAGTAGCGCTTCTATGATCCTTTGCACCACAATCCATGCCCCGTTGTCGAAGGGTCCAAAAAGACAGATGCACAATGCCGCACCAGCCATGAGCGCCACGCTTTGGTGGGACACCAGCCTAGAACGCATGTCCACCACAGCAGCAACCGCCAACAGGGCAACCAGAATCATTGAGGCCGTAGCGGACCACCCACCTGGGTCAGGGTCCAAAACCATCAGGCACACAACGCCTCCAAGCAGTGCAGCGCACCCTGCAGTCACCCTGTCTGACGTCAGGGCACCACGGGCCCTATCCGCCCATTTCATGCACGGTCCAACCAGCCAGTAGGCAAAGGGGAACAGCGCCCCTACCCTGCACGCTTCGACAAGCATCACGCCCATATGCCGCCCCCTGCACCTTACTTGTGGCCAAACCCCCAACGTCCGTCTAATGAGAAGGCGCATTATACCCAGGTCACAGCCGAGTTTTGACCTGAACAAGGTCTCGGTTTGTCAACGGAAAATAATCGGACAATGGGTTGGATTTCTGTTAGATTCCGTTTGGATTGCGCATACAAGAAGCAAGAAACGCGCCGGAATCCGACGCGTTTCTCTATAAGCGATATGTTCGCAGGCTATCTCAAACCTGCATTGCACCTAGGGCTGAAGCCCAAGCGAAGAGCGTGACTACTCGGCGCTCTCAGCAGGCTTGTCGGCCTTCTTCTTGGCGCGGGGCTCGGGAGCCTGGATGGTCTCGTCCACCTCAATCTCGATGCCCAGGTCAGCGGCAGCAGCCTTCATGGACAGGGAGATGCGACGACGCTCGGGGTTGATCTCCATGACCTTGACCTTGACCTCCTGGCCAACCTTGACAACCTGAGCAGGGGTGTCGATGTGCTTGGCAGCCATCTCGGAGATGTGCACCAGACCCTCCACGTTGTTGCCCAGCTCGATGAAGGCGCCGAAGGGAACGACCTTGGTGACCTTGCCATCGGCAATAGAGCCCACGGGATAAGACTCCACCAGCTTCATCCAGGGATCCTCGGTGGTCTGCTTCAGGCCCAGAGAGATGCGCTCGCGGTTGAGATCCACGTCGAGCACCTCGACCTCGAACTCGTCGCCAACCTTGACGACCTCGGAGGGATGGTTGACATGGTTCCAGGACAGCTCGGAGATGTGCACCAGACCGTCAATGCCGCCCAGGTCAACGAAGGCGCCGAAGTCCACGATGGAGGAAACGGTGCCCTTGAGACGCATGCCCTTGGTGAGCTTGCTGAGGATCTCGGCGCGCTCGTTCTTGCGGCCCTCCTCGAGCAGCACGCGACGGGAGAGAACAACGTTGTTGCGGTTGCGATCCATCTCGATGACGCGAGCCTCGATCTCGGTACCCAGGTACATATCCAGATCCTTGACGCGGCGCAGGTCAACCAGGGAAGCAGGAAGGAAGCCGCGCAGGCCGATGTCCAGGATCAGGCCGCCCTTGACAACCTCGATAACCTCACCAGTGACAACCTCGCCGGCCTTGAACTTCTCCTCAACGGAGATCCAGGCGCGCTCGTACTCGGCGCGCTTCTTGGAGAGAATCAGACGACCGTCCTTGTCCTCCTTCTGCAGGACCAGAGCCTCAACGCCCTCGCCCAGAGAAACGATCTCGGAAGGATCAGCGTCCTTGCGGATAGAAAGCTCGCGAGCAGGGATGACGCCCTCGGACTTGAATCCAATGTCGAGCAGAACCTCATCATGCTCGATCTTCACAACGGTACCCTGAACCAGGTCACCCTCGTCGAACTCGGTCAGAGTGCCGTCGATGAGGGCGTTCATGGCAGCGTCGTCAATGTCTTCGAAGTCGATGACGGACGTGTTCTTGATTTCGGTCAAAATGGACCCCTTTCAAAAGCGGGGACCCTTCGTCATGGTGGTGAATCAACATGTCTCGGGGGCCGATAGTTACCACCGCCTCCTTTTTGAAGGCGGACCTGTCTGCGTCTGCAGACAAGCCGTTACATGTTAGCACAATCGCCCCAGACAAGAGCCGATGTTTTCCCGATCGACCACGGCCTATTCACGGATTTCCCACGTGTTCCCATGAGATTATCCCTACGGCCTCCAACCGGGAAACCATCCATGGGTCTTCTGGACTATTGCCGTGGAAAAATGCTGATTCCCTGTCGCCTTCTCCCCGATATCTGTACGCTTCACCATAGACACTACCCGCAGGAAACTCCGGAGGCACGCCATGGAACAATTCGCCCACGTCTTCTCCCATATCACCCTTGAAGATGCCCTTGGCATGACCCTACGCAGCGCCATCATCATCCTGATCACGGCCACCGTTGCCCACTTCCTCACCAAGCTGATTACCCGCATCTTCAAAAACGACGGCAACCCCGTCACCGAAACGTCCCTGTTCATCAACACCGGTAGGGTGGTTGTGTGGGGGGTGGGCATATATGTCCTGCTCAAGGCCGTGTTCAACATTGATGCCTCCGCCATTATTACCGCTTTAGGCGTCGGCGGTATCGCCATCTCCCTTGGCATGCAAGACACCCTCTCCAACCTGATCGGCGGAGTGCAGGTCACCCTGCTCGGCCTGATCAAACCCGGCGACAACGTGGAAATCAACGGGCAGACCGGCGTGGTGCAAGACGTGGGGTGGCGCCACACCACCATCTCCAACCCTGCCGGAGAAACCATCACGGTTCCCAACTCCATCCTGTCCAAGAACGCCCTGGTTCAGTTGCCTCCCGCACAACGGGTGCGCATCCCCTTTGCCATCAGCGACGACGGGGGCATGGGCGTAGATGAGATTGTGTCCGAGATATCGAAGCGTGCGCAGGCCGCGGCCCTTGCCGTCTGCGAGATCGAAGGAGACCCGGACGTGAAGTTCACCGAAATCACCGAGTACGGATTCAAAGGCAGGGTGTTCATCACCATGGCGGAGGCAAATCCGGCCAACTCCCTGGCAATCATTGACGGAGTGATCCGCTCAATTGCCCCGCTGACCCGCGGCCACCACGAGTAAGGCCCCAAAGGCCACCCTCATGCGGCAGGCTTGCCTCACGCGGCAGCCCATCATCTTCTCGCGGCAGACCACCCTCACGCGGCGGGCTGGCCCTGCTCTTCCCGCTCCTCCCTATCAAGCACCGCCTGCATGGCGGCAATGGCACACTCAATCTGAGCGTCATCGGGTTCATTAGTGGTGAGGTACTGCATCTGCATACCCGGCCACAAAATAACCTTGACCAGGGGGTTTTCCGGATGGCTCCCCGCCCATTTAACGGTGATCTCGTAACTGATCCCAGCAATCAGAGGCATGAACACAATGCGGGTCACAATAACCAGCAGCAGCTTGATGGGGCCATCGGGCACACCCATGGAAGCAAACAGGGGCTTAAGGGGGATAACCGTGTACACCAGAATGGCGATGATCATCACCATAATCAAAAAGGCGGTCCCGCAGCGCACGTGCAGACAGGGGAACTTCCGGGCATTTTCCACGGTCATGGGCAGCCCGTGCTCAAAGCAATGGATGGCTTTATGCTCTGCGCCGTGATAGCCAAACATCCGCTTAATATCCTTCATCCTGCCAATAAGCCAGATGTAGAAGATGAAGATAGCCACGCGAAGCACGCCATCTACCAGATTCCAGACCAGTGGGTTGGAATCATACTCACCGACAATCAGATTTGACACCACCGCAGGGGCAACAATAAACAGGCCCAATCCCAATAATAGACCCACAACCATCGAGATTGCCATCTCCCCCTTCCCAAAGAAGGGTTCCTCTTGGGATTCTGATGCAGACGAAGCGTCCTTTTCCTGGGACTTCTCCTCCAGCAGCGCTAATGCCTCCTGCTCAGAGATACCCTTGCGGGCCGCAAGCTTCGACACCTTCTTGGCCTGCTTCTCCTTCCGCTTTGCGGCATCCTTAGCGTCCTGTTCGCGCCACTTGTTCTTCTCCTCTTCGGTCATTCCGAAAGTGAAGCCCTCGCTGTCGTAGGCATGAGCGGAGGAGACCTCAAGGGCCTTAAAACTCAGCATGAGACTCTCGACAAACGCACGGCAGCCGCGAACAAGGGGCCAGTATAACCAGCCGTTTTTCTTCTTACCGCTGGCAAGGTCCCGCTCTTCGACCACAATCTGTCCGTCGGGCTTACGCACGGCCACAGCCCAGTTGTACTTGCCGCGCATCATGATTCCCTCAATGAGGGCCTGACCTCCCACATGAGTCTTAATATGCCCGTCTTCCGAGAATGCCCGGGAAAGATCGGTTCCTTGAGGCTTTGTCTCCTGCTGAGTATCGGTCATCTAGTCACGCACCACTTTCGGATAAGGATTTCCGCAGGTCATCTTCCCCTCGGGGCATGCGCCATGCACACAAGGGGCGCCAGCGTCCGCAAAAATGAAGGGGGCCGTTGGGCGCACCAGCTCAAGCATGGCATGGGCAAGTTCCCTGATCTCCCATTGGGCACGATTGCAGCAGCGATGCTCGAAGAAATGCAAAAGCTCGCGGATATTCATTGTTACCACGATCTTGCTCTCCGCCGCGTTGGGAAGCAGGTAGCGGGCGTCTTCAGCCGGGATGCCTGCGACAAGAAGCTTCTGGTAGGCCTCGGTGGCGGCACTGACCGCTTCGTCAAAGATCGCTTCGGCCTCGGGGCTTTCGCACACCGTATGGGGCTTGACCACTTCGACACCATTCTTGAACTTCACGTAGCGCTGGGACTGCTGGTTATAACTGGCAAGGCGATGCCTCACCAGCTGATGGGTGAGAGCCCGAGAGACCCCTTCTATAGCGAAGGTGTAGCTGGCGTGCTCAAGGGTGGAATAGTGCCCCGAATCCATGATGGTCTTCAGCACGCTGCGCATCCTTTCGGCAGGCATGGATTCCATCAACTCGGATGCCCCCACCGACGCATAGCACAGCCGCGCGGCAGTTGCCACCGCACGTTCGGGATCGGGGGTGTGGTACAAAAGCTCTACTCTCATCCTTGCTCCTTTGTGCCGTATTTCTAATCTTTCGTCGGTGTGCCCAGGTCAGGGGGCTGACTAGGGTCCTGGTCTATTTCGATGCCAACGGAGCGGAGGTACTCCTCCCACTTGGAGAAGGATCGGGGAGAAATACCGTGCTCAATCTGGCACGCTTCCTGATTGGCAGTGGCCTGATCGATTCCGAGGACCTCGGTCATAAAACGATACAGCAGGTTGTGCCTGCGCCAGATTTCGTTTCCATACCGAAATCCCTCGGGAGTAAGCGCAATATCACCGTAGTGCTCCTGGGTCACAAGCCCCTTCTCCCGCAGAGCGGAGACGGACTTTGTCACCGACGCCTTGCTTACCTGCAGCTTTGAAGCCACATCCACAGGCCGAACAGGCTCATTCCCAGAACCAGCAAGGGTGACAATCGCCTCAAGATAATCCTCAAGGGAATGGGTCAGCATCCCTAATCCAGCCGAGGGTGCACGCATAGTCGTGGTAGCAAACGCCGTCCCCTGGGAGCCCGTCCTGCTCTCGACCATCATGCCTCCTTTTGCCACCTAATCTCTCGCAATTACTAGCCGCTCATTGTAGCCCACAATCCCAGAAGGGCGCCCATCGCCAGACACCCTTTACGCGAAACGCACCCAACCGGCATCCTCCTGCTCCTCGATACTCAGCACGATCCTGCAACCCCGCGGCACCTTCACCAAGCATTCCTCCCCATCAAGGGTTGGCTGACTCTGAGAGCGCGGCGCAGCCTCCTGATCCCACACCCCCTCAAGCAGCACCTCAAGAGGAACCCTCTCCCCATCGGGGCACCCCTGGCCCTCAACGTGCTTGACCTCCCTAGCGCTTATGACCCCCATACGACCTGCGACATCTGAATGGCCCACAACAGGCACGGGGCTCGCATTCCCCATATGGCCCGCAACAGCCACGGGCCTCGCGTTTCCTATAAGGCCCGCAACGGGCACAGGGCTCGCATTCCCCATATGGCCTGCGCCGCCCTGGTCAAACCGATACATGCATCCAAAGCACACCACCATATCCTCAAAAGACGACGCACCGCACACCGGACACTGCTTCATAGCCGCCCCTCTCCCTCCGCGCTTCGCGGAATGCAAAACACCTGAAATCCCACGTCAAACCATGGGTCTGTCGAAGCGTACCGCTCAATTACCATCACGGATCCTTCCGCTGCACGCACTTTCCCAGACGCTAGGCCACGCTCTACAGCGCAAACCCTTCCTGTACTATCAACAAAAGCCACATCAATGGACTGCCGCATCCCGAAGGTATGGATTGACCTGCAGGGCACAAGCACCACTCCCTTATACCCCGCAAGCCATCCGGCTTCCCGGCCGATCAGCCCCCGCAACCGAGACCCGAATCCCGTCAGCACCCGAAAGGCCATTGGTTCCACGTCTCTCATATCACCACTCCTTTCCGGTACGGGCTCACCGCAAAAGATGCCGAGTGGGTAAGTTCAGGCACATCCTGCCCAAACACCTCCACGCCCTGAAGCATCCCAGGCACATACCTCAGCGTGCCCGTAAACTGCACATGGCCCACGCCAATCACCTCCAGCTCCACCTCCAGGTCCTGCTCCCCATACCCCTCGTGCTCCACCAGCCACGCCTTCACCTGGGCACAAGACGCTTCACCAAGATTAGGGTCATCCGCCTGCAACAAAACCGCGCTTCTTAGTGCAGTGTCGAAGCGCACGCACTCGCTCACGAACAGAAGTCCCCGTAATGCCACGAATCCGATGGCCAGCAGCACGGGTACAACTACGGCAAACTCCACCGTCATCTGACCCGCCCTATCATGGGTCACCATCCTCCTGGGAGTATTCCCCACCACCAAGCACCTCCTCTCCCTTTGCCGTGGCAATGGCGTCACACAACGGCCCATCCCCACGACCAACCACATGGGCGGTATTGATCACCACGGGCTTTGCGCTATCTGTGCGCGCGGGCTCAAGGCCGCAATCCTCAATCACCCCAGTCAGCCCCTCTCGGGCCCAAGACCCCAGTCCCGAAGCCCCCATCAGGGGCAATCCATCAAGAACGCCTCCCACGGCTGAAACTAGGCCGTCAACTCCTGAACCATAGGCGTGCAAAATCCCCGACCACAGCCCCAATGCACCATCCGTCAAGTCCGTGATAGGGGGTCCGACATCTGACGCCACCCCATCAAGCAACCCGGATATCACGTTATCGGAAGGATCCTCAACCAGGGTCGCGGCGGAAATGGCGGCAAAGCTTCCCAGGTCAGACCCTGGTTCAAAAGCACCCGAAAAGCCTAAGGCCTGCTCTGGAGAGGATTCAAACCCCAACGCCACCACCGCCCCGTACCTGCCTGGGGGATACGCCACGATCCTGCAATTCACCACATCCTCAAGAGCACAGGCCAGCGCATCAAAGCACTCCTGAAGCAAGCCTCTGGCCTGGCGTAATGCAGGGGCAGCGGAGGCTTTTGCGGCGCAGTACGCTTCGGCATTCTCCGAGACCGCTCTGTAGTGATGCTCGAACCCATTGTCGATGGATGTCGATGCAGCAGCCACATTCCCAAGCACGGACGCGGACAATCCGCAGCTCTCGCATCGTTCGTACACGCCAGCGTCAAGCTGGGATACGGATCCATAACCCTCCACACCCCCTTCGGCACCCGGGCATTCCGCAAGGGTATGCAGCTTGCCGTCGGATACGGGATACACCCGTTGGGTGTACAGCGCTGTGGCCTTCATCTCCTGGGTGTTGCGGGGTAAGGTGGGCAGGTATATCTGCGGGACGTCCCCCCGCTCCTGTATGACGTAGCCATCCTGCAGCAGATCGCAGGCGTATTCGTAATAGTGATATCGCAGCCGACTATCGCAGCGCTCCTCAAGACTGCCGCCTGAGATTCCCGCCTCCTGACTCATGCGCGCCCGATAGTACGCCCTGGCCCGATCAAGGGCCATCTGAAATGACCACGTGGATATGGAGCTTGCCACGGGATTTTGCTCATCTGGAAGTCCCGCAAGGGCTTGGGCCCGCTGCGCGGCGCAAGCCCCGGGGTACCGTCCGCAGTCTGCCTCAAAGGCGGCTCGGTACGCTTCGTCCGCCTGTTGTGAAGCCTCTTGGGCAATCCTGCCCTGCTCCTGAATGTCGCTAGCAGAATCTTCCACAGTTTGAGCAGCGGATTCGCCGGTAGAAAGATCTCCGGAAAGAGACACCGATCCCGTGGTGGGGACCAGTTCGCACAACGCGATGGCCTCGCCGTTGATAAACCCGGCGTTTTCCGATGCGATCAGCTGGGCCTGAGTCTGAGCAAGAGCAGGCAAGGCGGCACTGGCGGCAGAGAGCACTTCTATCTGGGTCTGGGCGTAATCATCCCGGGCATCAAGGACCTGCCTGCCCGCCTCGATCATCCGCTCTCCTATTGTAGAGGCCTGGGGCACACAGCAGCACACGGCCCCCACCCCAAGAAGACCCAAACCCGTCAAGGACATGGTTAACAGGGTGGCGTCTGCGACCCGCACTGCGATGACAAACTCCGCCACCTCGTTGGCTGCAGCAAGCGCAGCACTATCGGCAACGGATTGCACGCCCTGGGCCCTGCTCAGACTCCGGGCCGCCCACACGCCCCCGAAAATCAGCGCGCAGGAAAGCAGGATCGCGCAGGCCGCCCCAAGAGTGGTATACCCATCCCGGTTGCGAAATGACTCAACCCCTATCACCCACTCCCGACAAGCTGTCGGGCAATCACAGGGGATCGTCCCATCGCGAGACCCACGCTTCTGGGGAAATCCCCAGCTCACCTTGGGTAACCCACGTCTCATACCCACAGATGCTCACCTCTACTTCCTGCTCATACACCCCCGCGTGCGCCCATCCCAATGCCGAAGCGAACTGGGCGCACCCTGGCAACAGCTGAAGCCCATGAGACACCGTCACCCGCACTTCCTCAAAGGTGTCTCCACCCTGTACATCCACTTGCCACATGCCCACATGAAATGCAGCGACATCGGGGATGGCCCGCAGGTGGGAGCGGATGGTCATCTCCACCCGCTGGCCATCCTCCTGGCTCACGTGGGCAAGCCTGCAACCCTCCCAGGCAGCCTGGGCGATGATCGCCCGATCAAACAGCAGGATTGCAGGCTGTATCGCAATCAGGATGCACAGCACGAACAAAGGGATCAGAAACGCCGCCTCTACCGTGGCCTGCCCCTCAGTACGAGAGCACATCAAGAACCCCCCAACTGAGCCGATGGGTCAGGGATTCTAGAAAGCGCTGCTCAAAGCCCCCTTCGTCAAAAAAACCCGTCAGCGATGCAAGAGCAGCTCCCAGCGCAATCAAACCCACCAGCACCAATGCGTATTCCACCGACCCCTGCCCCGACCGCGTGCCACAAGCAAGCCGAGGCAGGAGAACCGTCCAGGTGATCACAGGCCATTGATTCCCGTGGTGATGGCCGTCCACAGCTCTTGAATCTTGTCCTTGAAGGCGGTCACCGCAACGATGGCAATGACCACAAGCACTCCTACGAGAATGGCGTACTCGGTAGTTCCCTGGCCCTTTCTACACGCAAGCCTGCTTCTTCCACGGGCACACACCCGCCAGATTGACGCGTTAATGCGGTTAATGTATCCCTGAACTCCTCTACCCACTCGGGTACATCCCGCTTTAACCTGCTCCATGACAACCTCCAATCCCGCGGCATACGCCGCCTGCCCTAGCGGTTGAGGCCACGCCTCTCCAGGCGGCCACATATCCGCATCCGTTCCTGCCGCCTCAGACGGCGTTATGCACACAGCCAGTGCTAGACAAATTCCAGCAGCACCGGCCCCATAACCAAAATCAGCATGGCGGGCAGAATCAACCCCGCCGTAGGCACCAGCATCTTCACCGGAGCCTTCGCCACCGCCTCCTCCATCCTGCTGCGGTACTCCCCCCGCGCCTGGGTCGCAAGCTCGTCAAGGGTCTGAGTCACAGGACTGCCATACTTGAGGCTACGCAGGACGTTTCCCACAAACTGGTGCAATATGGGCAGGTCAAAGCCGTCCGCCAACAGTTTCAGCGCCTCGGCCCTGTCCACCAGGCCAGTCTCCCAGGACATCAGCGCCTCATGGCACCTTCGAGACAGCACATCGTCAAACCTTGTGCAGTACAGTCCGAAGGCCCGATCAAAGGACAGCCCCGCACGCATCCCCAGGGCTACCGAGTCAATCATCTCCGCCACATGCACGTCCGCCTGGACCGAAGCCCGCTTGCGCGCTGCCGCTTCCCTTCGTCTGTCGAATCGTCCTGATCCGAATCCATTACCGCCCGTCCCCAAATACCCCGAGACAGCAGCCCGCGCCCGCCGGGTCCTGATTAGCCGAACCAAGTCCCCATAGGCAAAGGCGGCGGCAAAACCGCAGCACACCGAGGCCAACACCAGCCACACCATGACCATTACCTCTTTTCTGCATCCTTGCGGCCTAATTCAAAGCCAGGGTCTTACGCACCGCTAACACCCCAAGAACCTCCATACCCACCGCTACGCAAAACAGGGCAAATCCTCCGCCGCTCTGAAAGAAGGGGGACAGAAACCCAGGGCTTATCAGGGATAACGCCGCCATCAGCAAGATGGGCATAAGCGCCACAATCCGGGCCGAGAGCCGCGCCTGGGCGGTCTGCACCGCAAGGGACCGTTTGAGCTCTATCCCCCGGGATACGGACTCCTGGGCGCTTCTTAGCACAGGAGCCGCACTTCCTCCACACACGTACACCACGTCAAGCGCCATGGCCACAAAGGCAAGCTCTGTAAATCCCGCCTGGTCATACAGGTGACGCAGTGACCTCTCCACGGAAAAGCCCATCTCCAAATCATGGGTGACCTGTTCAAACACCCCTTTCACAGGCTTGGGGGAGTCCTGCGCCGTCTCCTTAAAAGCCTGGGGGATGGACAGACCCGCATGAAGGCACGATTCCATGCACCGCAACGCATCGGGTATCTGCTCTCGAAGCGTCCGCTCCCTACGGTCAAGTTCCCGGGCGATCATCACCCTGCCAAGACCCAAAAGCGCCAGAGGTACAAACACGCACACCGCAACAGAGCCGGTGATCGCCATCAGCAGCACCACCAACGCCAGGCACAAACCAACTAGGCAGGAGGAGACTCCTATCGCAGAGGCCTCAACTCCCGATTGGCGTAGTACCGCCACCGCCTTCTCAATCCCGCGGGAAAACCCCCTATTACGCAGCAGCCTTCGGGCAACTCCCGTGCACGCGGAAAACCCGTTTCGGGCCCAGTAACGCAGATACCCCTCGGGGCGAACCGATCCGCGATCGTCAAAGGACCTGACCACGCTTCGGGCACGAGACACCTCCTCAGCCACCTCAGCGGCCGCAATGCCACCAGACACCCCGCCTGTCACGCAACCGAGCACAAGCCACAGGCCAACCGCCATCGCTGCACCTCCCCCCGATCGATCAGCCCCGATTGCACCGCCTCTTCTATCCAGGGCGGTTCGCCATGCCACACCCCTTGCTCAGCGGGGCTGCGCCGCTCATACAGAGCACGTACCTCGCAACCCCCGTCAGATCCCTTCTCCACCTGGGCCAGCCCGCTCACAAACCGCTTGCCGTTCCTATGCCGAGCAACCTGAACCACCACGTCAAGGGCGCTTGCGATGATGTCCTCTATGACGTCAACCGGCAGATCCGAACCAAACCGCACCATGGCCACAAGCCTGTTCACCATGTCCTGGGGAGAATTTGCATGCAGGGTGGTCAAGGATCCCTCGTGTCCCGTATTCATGGCTTGAAGCATGTCAAGGGCCTCCGCACCTCGGCACTCCCCTACGATGATTCTATCTGGACGCATGCGCAGGGAGTTTCGTACCAAATCGCGTATGGACACTTCACCAACCCCCTCCGCATTCGGCACCCGAGCCTCAAGGCTCACCACATGAGGATGCTCGTCAAAGCGCAGTTCGGCGGAGTCCTCTATAGTCACAATCCGCTCCCCGTGGTCAATGACCGAGGACAAGGCGTTGAGCAGGGTGGTCTTCCCGCTACCCGTGCCCCCACAGACCGCGGCGTTTTTCCTGCAAAGCACCATCCACTCAAGCAGAGACTTAATCGCCTGATCCATAGACCCCGCCTGGCGCATCTCTTCAAGGGTGATCACGTGTCGGGAAAACTTCCGGATGGTGAGCACTGGACCCGCCGCGGAGATTGGGGGCACCACCACGTTGACTCGAAATCCATTGGCAAGTCGGGCGTCCACCATAGGCGACGACTCGTCTACCCGCCGGCCTAGGGGAGCTATGATTCTATCCACGATTGCCCGCAGCTGCTCGTTTGAGTAGAAAAGGGCATCGTGCCTGTTGAGTACGCCACCCCGCTCCACATAAATAGAATCCGTAGCGTTGACCATGATTTCGGTAATCTCGTCGTCCTCCACTAAATCCTGCAACGGGCCAAGGCCAAACACCGAGTCTTCCAACTGATTCAGCAGACGACTACGCACATCGGCAGACCTATACGCCCAGGAAGATGAGGCAAAACACTGCTGAGCCGCCTGCCTGAGTTCGCTGCGGGCACGCTTTGGATTGGTAAACGCCATAGCCGACAGAGAAGCCGGCGGAATAATCCGACCGACCCCCTCCTTCAGCTCTTCAAGCAACTGCGCCTCCTGGGTCAAGGAGCTCGCGCTGGTCCGGGATTCCGCAGCGGCAACCCTCTGTGCAAGCGTCATGCCCCCGACCCCCTCAGTTTCCTGCCAAATCGTTTTCTTGTCGAAGCGTCCTGGCCGCTGCCGCCCCCTTGTATGGCCCGGGCCTTCGGCTCAGGGGCAACAGTGGCCAATAGGTCCCGCACCCCCTCTACCGCCTCGTTCTTGTCCCCAAAAAGCTCCCTAATTAGCCCCGCAGACGCCAGTTCCTCCACATCCCTGCCGCCATCAGGCACTTCACGGACGTTGCTGACGCGAATAGCGCAGGAAACATCCAAAGCGGACAGAAGGCTTGACTTAGTCTGCCTGTTCAGCGCGAAGCAGAAGCCATTGGTGGCGGCGCCAAGCCGCGCGCAGAGGTCCATGGCCCTGATGGTGGCATGCATGGAAGACACCCGGGGCGCCACCACCATCACCACCTGATCGCTTCGCTCGAGAAGCACCGCCTGCACATCCGACCACATGCATCCCGTATTCACCAGCACCACGTCAAACCTGCCCCGAAGGGCATCAACCACATCTCCGACGCCCTCCGCGATTTCCTCGGACTGCTCTATCCGAAGTGGTGCCGCAAGCACCGCAGGTTCAGTTCCGGAGGCTGGCGGCTCAAGCATCCCAAGCCGTCCGGGAGACCCCGCCACTTCATCAATCCGCAGGGCGGATTCCGTTCCAAGCAAACGCTGCATGTCGCCAAACTGCAGATCCGCGTCAACCACCGCGGTCCGAAGACCCGCTTGTGTGCAAATCAAAGCCGCAATTGCACACAGGGTTGACTTGCCGCTGCCTCCACTGCCGGACATGAAGCTGACCACGAACCCCGAAGACGCCTCCGCCCCTGTAGCCTGAGACACCAGCGCACCTACAGAAGAACGCCCATCGGTTGCCCCAAGGGCTCCCACCTGGGACGCTTCGCCATGATGTCGCGCCACGGCTCTTTCATGAAGCGTCGCCTGATCACGCAGGGCTGCTGCAAGTTTCGGGGTGCTCCATATGTCATCAATGGAGGCGGCGTGGGCCCGGCTTGCCAAGGACCCGCTTTGCTCATTACTGATAAGCACTGTGTATGCAAAGGGGTTGTCCTTTTTCAGAGCGGCAGCAAGATTGATCCCTTCCATGTCGCTGCAGGAAACCACCCAGATTTGCTTGATTCCAGGGGCCTGGGCGGCAAGGTTTCGGCATCCGAGTGCGGTGCTTTCGCAGGCAAGCCACTCCCAGGATCCCAGATCAATATGGTCAAGCCCCATCAGTCCAGGGTTGCGCAGGCTCTCCTCATCCGCACAGAGCATGATGTCCCAGGACTGGGTTGTCTCCTGAATCACGGCCTACCTCCCTCACTCAAAGCATCCGCCGTTGTGTCTTCTTCGTTTTCAGCGACCCTCAACTGGGCAATTGTGTGTGCGGTCCCCCGGACATCCTCCGAAGGAAGGGAAAAGTACAGAGTGGAGGTTTGGGATGCCCCGATAACCTCCTCAATTCGGGTGGGGTCAAGAGCAAGAGTTATCCAGTTGATCTCGCTCGACTCCTCATCCGCGCTTGTTGCCAGGACCAGCACATCGGCAACAAGCAGATCCGTACCCAGACTTGAGGTGGCATACACATCCACGTAGCTACCCTTTACCACGCCGCCCCCAACCGCATTGACCGCCTTCGCAGAAACGCTGAGGGCGCAGAGCCCTTCGGGGACCTGGATTGCCACAGTCCCGCTGCTGACGAAATGATCGTCTAAGACAATCTGACCTTTAAAGATGGGACATGCCACCACGCTTTCAAAGACCTGCGTGTCATCTACCGCATCATCTGGAACCAAGGCACCTGGCCAAATCTGCTTCTCGCACAAGGCAAGACTCATGTATTCGCCAACCGCTACATCCCTTGTTGCCACATACACTTCCACCTGGTCGGAGCCAAACCGCTCAAGAATCTGGCTCTGCTGCTGCTCTATCTCAGACTTGACCGACCCGCCGTACGCAGCCAGGCACACTGCGCACAGCGCACCGCAAGCCACCCCAAACAGGGCATTTCTTCTCCCGGCCATACATCCGCCTTCCAGGTACCGCGCTTTTGCGTCAAGATCCGCTTCTCCTCATACCCCGATCAACGGTTTTCGGGCGCCGGCGGGCTGAATCGCCGGCGCACCACCTTGAAAGAGGCAAGAACAAATGCTGCCAGGCCAATCCTTCAATTTAATGAGCGGTATCTGGGCGGTTCCTTACGCTGGATGCTTCGCCAATTCCACCGCCGCTCGTCCAAGCCCAATCAGGCTTTTCATCACATTCCATCAGGAATCAAACATCCTCGCCCAGCTTTCTAACGCTCCTTTCCCTTACCTCCACCCGTTTCCAACAAAAGCTCCTGGGTTTCTTTCGCCAATCCATCACGATCGCACGCCCCCTCTTTCGGCTTGCCTGCTTTGCACCCCAACACACAACGAGCCCCGACGGCAATCGCCATCGGGGCTCGCATCTCGTTTTTCATCCCGCCTTGCTCCACACCTCGCGCAAGACTCCACACCACAGCATCGGCTCTAGCACCCGTGCCAGGGCGATTCGCCCCCTTGCCGGGCTGAAACCTCCGTATCAGACGACCACCTCAGCATCAGACGGCCATCTCCGTATCAGACAACCTCCTCGAAAACCTCCTCATGAGGCCCGCCGTTTACCTCCACGGACTTCCACAGCCTGACAATCTCCTCCTCAATGGCCGGGGCGTCTGACGCGTTGAACACGAATTCCACGGTCTCAGGTTCTCCAGGATGTGCCGGATCGGATTGCTCGACTCGCACAAACGTGGATCTGACCTGGGAAAATCCCTCTCTAATCAGCGCCAGGGCATAGCATCGGGCTTGAAGGCCGTGCTTGAGACGCAGCCTCTCCTGACCCTCCCCCGCATTACCGCCGGTCTTGTAATCAATCAGGTACGCCACCTCCGGCCCGTCAAAGGCAAGCCCGTCAATCTCCCCCTCCAGGAAGAACTCCCCGGTACCGCATGAAACAGGCAGGAAGAAGGGAACCTCCGCCTGCAGACAATCATGGGCGGCAAAGCGTGCGGCGCATTGGCTGGAAAACCACCTGTCCAAAGCGCTGCGCAGGCTCGCCGTTTGCAGAGAGTCAAACATGCACTCCCTCACCAAAGAGGACACCCTCTCATCCGAAGGCCTTATCAAATGCGACGCTTCGGCGGCAGCGGCTCGTTCGATAGCCTCCTGGGCAAGCAGATGGAAGGCGGATCCTAAATCCGTCGCGGGGTTCCCTTCGGATCTCTCCATGTCATCCAAGGCGTTTGCGGCGTCCCGGTTCTTCTTGGACCTCCTGCGCATGTCCGCATAGGAGCACGGGTCATCCTTCCAGGCAAATCCAGGCAAGTCCTCATGGGGCAGAGTAGTGTAAGACACCACGCCCTCACGCTGGCGCATTCTCCCTGTCAACCTCACCCGCGGCCAGTGGGTCTCAGGGGGCTGTGGGGTAGAAGGAATCAAGAAGTCCTCCTGCTTCTCGGGCTCCTGGGGGACCCAATCCTCCTTGCGCACCTCTCGGGTTTTCACCAGCGCAGGGGCACAGGCCCCGAAGTCCACCATCTGATGGGCCTCACAACTAATATCCCACTTCAAGGCATTATGCATGTCTCCTAGCACGCCCATGCCCTCATATCCCTTCTTCGTCAACTTATGGGGCAGGGCAACATACAAAGACCTGCTTGCCCTGGTCAGGGCCACATACAACAGGCGCTGGGCCTCCTGGCGCTCCTGTTCCTCAGTCCGCGCCTTCAGGGCGGCAAGAAACTCCGCAGGGGATTGCTGGTTAAAGGTGGGCTCATGCTCTTCCAGCTCAGATGCGATCTGAATCAGATCATTACGCCGTTCTCGCTGCTCCCGTTTCAAAGGGGCCTCGCAGGCAAACAAGCACGTTTCGCCAACATTTTCCGCATACAGGGACATGCTGCCCACGTCCCCCAGCCGAAGCTCGCTGATTGCCACATGGGGAAACTCCAGCCCCTTTGAGGCGTGCACCGTCATGATCCTCACGTAATCCGAAGTTGGGGTGGACAGGGCCCCGGGCCTATCCTTGGAAAGGACCAGCATGCGGGCAAAACGCTTACTGGCCTGAGCGAGCCCGGCGCCGTCAGCCTCAAGCTCCTCCACATACCGCAAGGCCTTGAGCACATTGCCTGCCTTAAACAGGCCGTCCGTGCCACCCCGCTCGAGCCTGAGCATCCAGCCAGATTCCACGCAGACGTAGTGCAATGCGCTGGTAAGCCCCTGGCTTCTCGCGCATGAAAGGGAATCCTTGAGCACCCGACAGGTAAAGAGCAGGTCATCCCGTTGGGCCTGGGTCATTTCGCCAATTCCCTCACCCCAGGTGGCAACAAGGGTGCGAGCAAGGCCCCGCCGCTTGGGGGCCTCGTCGTCCTTGAGACGAGTCTTCCCGCCAAGGGCAAGCAGAGCATCATCACTGCAGTTGAAAATCTCGGAGGCAAGCACCTGGTACAGGGCCTCGTCGTCATAGGGGTTGGCAATCCATCTTCCCAGGTAGGCAAGGGTCTGAACCTCAGGCTGCTTGCCAAACACGGAGCCGCCCACAATCAGGCTCTCGAAACCCTGCTCCTGCAGGGCCCGAGCATACATGTCCGCGTGGGACATGGCGCCAAGCAGGACCACCATGTCACCAGGCTTGACCCCCTTGTTTCTCAGGGCGGCAAACCGCTCGGCGATACCTTGGGCCGCGCAACCCCGAGCCGCCTCCATAGACCCGCCCCGAACAGGGGTGCCCACCACGTCAAAGACGATACGGGGCATCTCGTCAAAAACGGGATCCGACTCCTTGTTCACATCCCCCTTTGGCTCAAGGTGCAAAAACCGCGACCCAAACACCTGGGGCATGGCGAAGATCCTATCCACCAGCTGCAGCACGTGGGCATGACTCCTGAAATTATCCGGGAGTTCAATCAACCGCGTCTGAGGGTTGGTCTGGCACATCTGATCCCTGAAGTCAAAGAACACGTTCACATCCGCGCCCCGGAACCGATAAATGCTTTGCTGGGCGTCCCCCACCGTGCAGATATTTGAGCCATCAGGAGCGGCAAGCCGGCTGATAATGTCGCATTGCAGCTTGTCGGTGTCCTGGAACTCATCCACCATGATCAGCTTGAACTTGTCCTGATAGGACCGGGCGATTTCCGGGTGGGCTCGCAGCGCCTGGTAGGTCATGACCAGCAGGTCATTCTGATCCACCCTATCCGGCCCTTTCAGCTGAACAAGGATGTCCTTAAATGCCCTGGCGAAAGCGACCAAGCCCTCCTGTCTCACATAGGCGCAACAGGCCCCCGCCTCGGCGGCAACCTGGGCATACGTACATAGGTACTCCTGGAAGAAACTTCCATAGACACTTGACGCCTTGTAATTGCGGGCCACCTTAGGATAGGAGAACACCGCGTCCAGGTATGTGACCGCGTCAAAGTCCTCCCCGGCAAAATCATCCTGACCCTCCAGCTCCATATAGAGCCGAGTTTTCTCAAGAGCCTGGTCAAGGGCAAGCTGGTGTTTCTCATCGGTGGCAGTAGGCTTAGACCAGTCCGCAGCGATGGATGAAAACTCGCGACCCTTCTGATACAGGTCCATAAGCAGGACCTTGGGGCTTTTGGTCGGATGGGCGCACACTAAGGCGTCAAACCCACCGGGCATGGTCTCAACCCTGCTCATGAGCACGCTTGCCTGGTCAAGTACCCCCGTATTTGACCTGCCCTTTGAGTACAGCGGCGTCTCATCCACGAGCCTCTGGGCGGGATAGCCCAGATCCCCGTTACGGGCAAGCTCGAAGGCGGCCTCCGCGGCAAGGCCCCACAGGTCATCCGCATCAATGTCGGAGAGCAGCTCAAAGGCTGGGTCCACCCCGATCTCAAGGGCGTGCTCCTTGAGTATCCGCGAACACATCCCGTGAATGGTGGAGATCCAGGCGTCATCCACCTTCAGGGCCTCTTGGGCCAGACCCTCCTTCAGAAGCAGGGACTTGATGCGGCTTTTCAGCTCCGCTGCGGCCTTTCGGGTAAACGTGATGGCCAACACCTGATCAACGCTTTCAAGGGCAGCAGGGCTCCCATCCGGACCAGGAAGCAAGGCGGCGGCAATGCGCTGGGTCAGGGTAAACGTCTTTCCCGATCCGGCCCCAGCGGCAACCATCAGGGGTTTGTCAAGGGTGGTCACAATCTCCCGTTGAAACGGGGTGCATCGGTCTAGGTTCATGCGTTCCTCCTGGGGCAGTTGGGGACAACGCAGTAGGTGCATTGATCCGCGTCCTTTGGCCGGGGCGAGATATCCCCCTCCTGCATCCGTTTCACCACGGGAACAAGGGCCTGCTCCAAATCGGACAGGAACGCCTCAAAATCCATCCCCACCACGGATTTCTGGTCTATCGCCTGAGGCATGGCCTTCTTGACCTCCATGTCAAAGGACCCTGCCAAGGCGTCTTTAACATCTTGAGCCTGGTAATTCAAATAGGCCGCCGCGGCAGGAGTTCCGTATCCAAGCCTCTGGGCGCAAACGGCGTACAGCAGCGCCTGGACCTTTCCGGGCAGCACCATTCGCCATTCCTCAATCGGAGCAGCAGGCTCATCTCCCTCCTGGTCATCAGCGTATTCGGAGAAAACCTCCACCTGCTGATATGCCCCCTCAGAACCCGCATGCCGGCCCTTCAGGCTTCCCTTATAGTCCACTATGGCGAAGCGTCCTGACACGGGATCCACGTCAATACGGTCAATCTTTCCCACCAGACAGGCCCCCGCAAAGACCACCCCGTCTTGAGGCTCCACCACTCGCTCGAGACCCTGCACCTCCATGCCCGCAAACAGCTCCGCCTGGACCGCCAGATTCTGCAGCAGGGTGTCTCGGAGCAGCTCTGCGTCGCGCTGCTCGGAGTTGGTCACCGGAATGTATCCCCCCGCCTGCTGCTCAAGCATCAGATCCTCAAACACGTCTTCCAGAATCTCCTGGGCCTGGTCAAGGTTGTCCGGAGTCACTCGCATGCAGCCATCTTCCCTGAGCAGGGAGTACGTGCGTTCAAAAACGGCATGCACGAACTCTCCCCGTTCAATGGGGCCCATCTGGGCGTCCATGGATCCAGGATTAAGTTTGCGCTCCACAAACCACTTGTACGGACAGGAGATGTACCCCTCAATCTGGGATGGACTCAACACCGGATAGGTCACGCCATCAACCTCAACATAGGAAAGCAAATCCGCATCTCTGGCACAGCGCAGGATTCCCGGCTCCGAAGCGGCCACCTTTTTGGGACGGCAGGACTGACCCGCGTTTGCAGCAAGCTGCTCCTCTCCCACCTGAGGGCCCATCCCGCATCTGAGCAGGTCGGGAATTCCCAAGGGCGCCTTCTGCCCGTCCTCTTCGTCAACCCGATAGGCGTTAAGAAACTCATCCAGGAAAAACGAGGCGTAGGAGTCCTCTCCATCCGGGTCCTTTGCAGGAACCACGATGTCAAGAGAGCCCTTGGCCGCAAGCACGGCGGTCTGGAGCATGAGCCGGTAGTCTTTTAGCACGTCGCGCTCAAAGGCCACGCCAAGCTTCTCCGACAGGGTGTCCATGGCGGTATGCTCCACCGAAGCGGGAAAGCTCTCCGCGGTCAACTCAGTTAGAATCACGTGGTCTACGCTGCCCTGGTCAATGAAGAGATTCTTATCAAGGCGCACGAACTCCACGTCAATCTCGGCTTCCCGCTCCACGCACTCCCCGTACACGATGAGGGTTTCCGTGGCGAATATGAACTGCTCGGGAGACAAGGCGTATTCCCGCGTTGAATCGTATAGGTCTCTTAAAGCCTGGATTGCGCTCAGCTCCACCGACATCTTCATCGGATCATGACGATACGCCCTACGGGCGAGGTCCGCAAAAAACCCGCATCCGATTCCCGCGTCAGGGTCCTCAAAGAACTGCTCAAAGTACTCCATGTTGGGGGACTGCTCCCGCAGGATGGGAAGCAGCCTGCCCGGATCTTTCTGGATGGTCCTGTCCGACCTGATCATCCGATCCAGGTATAAGGCTTCTGATTGGGACATGCCCGAATATGGCGAAGCGGCATAATCCGCCACCGCCTCAAGGGTGCCTGGAAGCGGACCCGTGCAGATTTTCCTTGCTGCAGAAAACACCTTTCCGAAATCCGTCAGCTTAAACTCCGTCCGAAAGGAGGTGGCCGCATGAATACCCAGATTCTGCAGGTCAAGGGCCATCCGCCGATACAGCCCCATAGGATCTGGGCTTAGCACCATGACGGAAGCCTGGCCTGCTGCGTATCCGGCCACCAAGTCCCGCACCACCCGGGCAAGAGCGGAAGGCCCTGCGGGCAGCTCAACGGACACCCGAACCCCTGCTTCAGGGGCCCCGATCCTGGGCATGGGATAGGCAATCTCTTTCAAACGCACCCGTTCAGAGGATAGAAATTCCCTCATCGCAGGAGAAAGGCTATGGGCTCCCGCGAGCACCACCGTTGTTTCGGGCATCTGGGCAGCAATGCGCATTAGGGCATGACCTGGTTCAATAAGCCCGTACTGGTCAAGGGCGGCATAATAGAGCCCCGCTACCTTGAGCACCTCCAACTCTGCGGGGGCAAGGCGGTCCGCGACCAATTCAGGATTATCCACCGCGGCCTGGAAAACCCGATTTCCGCTTACCCGCTCAAGATACGCCGCAATCATCAGCGCTGTCCCCGGGCTTGCCGCCAACACGTCCTGATCCGCCAGGATCTGGTTTACCAGCAGGTCCCTTTTGCCCCTATCCACCAGGATGCGCCCGTCACCCCATACGGCCCATAAATCCCGAGTCCATTGGGACGGGGTAAGGAAATGAGCATTCATCATGGAAGGAACCTCACGGGCAATCCGAGACCCCAGCCACCGAACCCCCCGAGTATCCATAGGGACAGGAAATTTTCCCTGGAAACCCCCGGCCATCCGACAATCAGCGTCCGCGGCGTCCGCCTCCCATGGCGAAGCGCCCCGTACATCTGCACTCCATGGCGAAGCGCCCTGAGCATCAGCCCCCTGTGCATCAAAACCGGCACGGGACTTCAACATGGTCACAAGTTTTCGCTGGTAAAACGCCTGCTGCGGTGTGGGAAGCAACACGACGACTCTCTGTGAAAGCATGAGCACCTCTCATCTCTGATTATTTCGCACCATTATAGATGTAGGTTCATCGGGCACGAGGGGCACAAATGGGACAGTCGGTACTCAGGCATTCCAGATCCGCCATTCGTGGTTTTTCCATCACAAGACGGCCTTTGTCGCCTCCGCCCCGAGGTTCCAACCGCCCATTTGTGGCACAATTCCACCCACGGGCGATTGGCGCAGTTGGTAGCGCAGGTGCCTTACAAGCACAAGGTCGGGGGTTCGAGTCCCTCATCGCCCACCATCTTTTTTCCTCACGGCGCGTTTAATCGCCGGCCATTCACCCTCAATACTATTCAACCTGCCAGCATGCGGTCTGCGGTTCCCGCATCATCCGACCTGCTTCTTCGGCCGTCCGGGACCTGGATGCGTGGCCTTGCGTTTACGCACACTTGCAAGGGTGACCCAGCTTTTCCTTCCCTCCCGATACCCCTCAAGCTGATGGCTCTTGATCATCTGGGACACCCGACAGGACGTCACCCCAAGCATCCTGGCTGCCTCCGCGGCGCGGACCACAGACCCCGCCTCATCATAATTAGAGGAATCCACGTATCCTACGCAGACTCTTCCCTTTCTATGGGGCATGTTGGCAATGCTTCCACGGGGCATAGGCCTGCCCTCCATCGCATACCGTCGCACCAGATCTGTTAGCCATTCCTCAAAGGCGCCCACACAATCCACCTGAAGGGGTATCACCAGCGCCTCATCAAAGTCGCAAGGGAACAGTACCTGGTGAAATCCCAGTTCACACACTTCAAATTCGTAGCGCCACAACACCTTTGGCCCCTTTCTCCCGAAACACCATCTGGGAGCAACGATAGGGGTTCAACCTTTCAATTCCATGACGCGTATCTGCACCGTTCCTTACACTGGCTTCGGGCAGGATTCATCAGGAGTCAGACTCAATTCTAATTAACTTTTGTCCCGATCCTTTCAGGAAGCTTTCTAAAAATCCTCCAAACCTGTCAGAAATCTCTTCAAATCATTGGGTTTTTCCCTGATTAGTCCTGAAAAGCTTTACGGAATCCATCAAGAATTCCCGTCCCGTGCTAGGATTTTTCCCAGGACCTTTCGCCAGCCCCCACCTTTTCCATCACAAAGTGAGCATCCATGACGTCACCTGATTCCACCCAAGAACCCACATCTGCAGAAAGCCACTCCGTCAAGTATTTCTTTTTCGACTATGACGGAACCCTGGCAATACCCCGGACGCGCACCATTCCCCAAGACACTCTTGATGTCCTTGACCAGCTGCGCAAAAAAGGCCACGTGGTGGCCCTGGCCACAGGTAGGATGCAGTGCAACGCCCTGGACTACATATCCTCCGCGGGCATCTCTAATCTGGTGGCAGACGGCGGATATTCGGTGACCATAGACGGCACCCTGACGTGGATGTCCCCTCTTGACCTGGAGATGTGCAAGGATTTCCTGCACAGGCTCGACGCGGCAGACATTCCTTGGGCGGTGCAGACCGAAAACATCCTGACCCGCTACACCCCAAACCCCCGGTTTGAGTCCCTCTCGGAGGATTACTACGTAGCCACCCAGCTTGTCCCGGATCTGCGCATCGAGGATCTGACCCAGGTGTTGAAAATCTACCTTCCCTGCACCCTTGAGCAGGAGGAACAATGGACCCGGGAAGGGTTATTTGATGGGGTGCCGGCAATCAGGTACAACTCCACCAGCGTGTTTATCGAGCCCATGGACA
Source organism: Eggerthellales bacterium (assembly GCA_029101185.1). Lineage (GTDB taxonomy): Bacteria > Actinomycetota > Coriobacteriia > Coriobacteriales > Eggerthellaceae > Slackia. The sequence goes on from JAQXQN010000151.1 coordinate 39,227, forward strand.
AGCAGCTTGGCATCAAACGTATGCTCGACCACTTCAAGGCGCCCTACCAGGACGCCGTGGTCTTTGGCGACGGCCTCAACGATATAAGCATGTTCATCCCCGAATGGACCAGTATCGCCATGGGCAACGCCCACCCTCGGCTCAAGGAGCTAGCAGATTACGTCACCGACGACTGCGACAAGGGGGGCATTGCCAACGCCTGCAGGCATTTCGGCTGGATTGATTAGCGAGATTAAATCACCTGGTTGGTTTCGGACAAGGTGCAGTACATGATGGCTTTAATGGAGTGCATGCGGTTTTCCGCCTGGTCAAACACCTTAGAGTACGGAGCGGAGAACACCTGGTCGGACACTTCCATCTCGGTGATGCCAAACTTCTTGGCAATATCCGCGCCAATGGTGGTCTTGGTGTCGTGGAAGGCGGGCAGGCAGTGCAGGAAGATGGCGCCGGGGGCACACATGTCCATGACCTGGGGGGTTACCCGATAAGGCTGCAGGGTGGCAATGCGCTCGGCCCAGACCTCCTCGGGCTCGCCCATAGAGACCCACACGTCGGTATAAATCACATCGGCGCCGGTGCAGGCCGCAGCCACATCCTCGGTAAGGGTGATGGTGCAGCCGTTGGCCTGGGCGATGGGCAGGGACGCTTCGACAACATCATCAGAGGGCATGCAGGAGGCAGGGCCGCATGCCACAAAGTTCATGCCCATCTTGGCGCACACCACCATCAGAGACCGGGCCACGTTGTTCTTGGCGTCACCCATAAACACCAGGGTCTTGCCCTTGATGTTGTCATGGCCGAAGTGCTCCTGGACGGTCATGATGTCGGCGATCATCTGGGTGGGGTGCCACTCGGTGGTCAGGCCGTTCCACACCGGCACGCTGGAATTCTCTGCCAGGCACTCCACGTCCTCCTGGGCAAAGCCCCGAAACTCGATGCCGTCGTAGAAGCGGGAGAGCACCTGGGCAGTATCGGCGATGGACTCCTTCTTGCCCATTTGGGAACCGCTCGGATCAAGATAGGTCACCCCCATGCCCAGATCCATGCCGCCCACCTCAAAGGCGCAGCGGGTACGGGTGGAGGTCTTCTGGAAGAGCAGCACGATGTTCTTGCCCTCAAGGTAGCGATGAGGCGTCCCGGCCTTCTTCATGGCCTTCAGGGCATGGGCGGTATCCAACAGATACTCCAGCTCTTGGGTGGAAAAGTCCAAATCCTTCAGGAAATGACGGTTGTACAGATTGACGCCCATGACGGCCTCCTTACGTATATGCGGGACATGCATCGCCCAATGATGCGTGGTTGCTGGATGAGTATGCATCCTACTGCATTTTCAAGCATTTTTATGCAATTTGGCACATTTTTAACCAGGAATACCACAAGCACGAAAAAGAGGGCCTGTCTCCCCTCCAATTGACAAGCCCCCAGGTTCTTGCCGAAGCGCATTTCCAACCACGGCAATACCGTTTCGATTGTACACCCGTCTGCAGTTTCCTGCATCATTTTGCTAGGGATTAGAGCACGCGACGGGATTCTATGGCCCGACCCAAGGTCACTTCGTCAGCATACTCAAGGTCTCCACCCACGGGAAGGCCGCTAGCCAGCCGCGTGACCTTCAGCCCTAGAGGCTTGATCAGTCGGGCCAGATAGGCCGCGGTGGTCTCACCCTCCACATTGGGGTTGGTGGCAATCACCACCTCGCCGATGTCCTCCGATGCCAGCCGAGCCATCAACTCCGCCACCCGCAGGTCTTCCACCCCCACCCCGTCCATGGGAGAGAGGGCCCCGCCAAGCACGTGGTAAACGCCGGAATAGGCTCCCGTGCGCTCGATGGCGGCAATGTCTCTGGGCTCACTGACCACGCAGATAATGGTGTTGTCCCGGCGCACCGACGAGCAAATCTCGCACAGGTCATCCTGGGCATAGTTGTAGCACTGAGAGCAGAAATGCACGGTGTCCTTGACCCGGACGATGGCCTCGGAAAGCCTCACCACGGTGTCACGGTCCGTGTTCAGCATCCAATAGGCAATGCGCTGGGCGCTTTTCGGACCGATGCCGGGCAGGCGCTCAAGTTCGTCAAGGAGTGTCTGGATTGCAGGGGAGGATTCCACGGGGCGCACGCTTTCGCAGTTCAGAGCCGTATAGCGGATGTCGAAGCGTCCTGGCTACATCAGGCCGGGGATGTTCATGCCCCCGGTTGCGGCGGAAAGACGGGCGTTGGCCTTTGCGGAGACCGCAGCCAGAGCGGCGTTTGCGGCGGCAAGGACCACGTCCTGGAGCATCTCCACGTCCTCGGGATCCACTGCCTCAGGATCAATGGTGACAGAAACCAGGGTCATGTCACCCTTGGCAACCACCTTGACCATGCCGCCGCCTGCGGTGGCCTCGGCGGTCATATCCTTGATCTCGTCCTGGGCCTTGGCCAGCTGCGCCTGCATCTTCTGGGCCTGACGCATCATCTGCTGCATCTGATTCATGGGGGCTCCTATCACGTGTTTTAGTTGCATTTTTAGTTGGTACGGCGGGTTAGCCTACCATATACGCATCGGTTTAGTCCTTGCAAACGACCATCTGCGCGGCATCTACGCCACGGGGACGCCGCACCGGGTGCCGAACCCGCGCGCCGCACCGAGTGCCAGACCGCGCGCCAGGCCGGGCGCAGCGCGGCCTAATACTCCGACACCTCCGACATATTCACCCCGAATGCGCCGAAGATATCCTCCATTGCCATCTCCGGGCCTGCAGGCTCCGAGGATTGAGGAGTTTGATCCTGGGCAGCGGCATCTGCCTTGGACGATTCGGCAGCCTCCATGGCCTGGGCCTTGAACTTCATGAAGTCCTGGGCAACCTGGGCCTGGGCCGCAGTGGGCTCGGGCTCCTGCCCAACCCCGGGCCATCCTTCGGGCTCGACGGTGCCCTTGGCGTTTTTCGGGTCAGGCATGGAGTCAAACCCTAGTTCAAGCCCTACGGGATATGGGTCTACCGGCTCGGGCCCGTCAGGCATCACCGAGGTGTGGGTGGCAGGCTTTCGGGCAACCGAGCGCGCAGCGGGCGCGGAGACGGAGAAGGGATTCACCTCAGGCACCACGAACTTAGACTCGGAGGGCACCGGGGATGGGGCCGCTACTGGGGTCGGGACCGGAGCTGGGGCTGGCGCTGGGGCCGGGGCTTGGACCGCTACTGGGGCCGGGGCCGGGGCCGGGGCTGGGGCCGCTACTGGGGCCGAGGCCGGGACCGGCGCCGCCGTTGGCGCCGCAGCCGGCAGGTCCTCCCAGGGAGGTATGGACCCGAAGTCCTCATACCCATACCCAGCAGCATCAGCATCGGAATAAGGAACCACGTCTTCCTGGGGAGGCTGCGTGTCAGGAGTCACCGGAACCTGCTTGCCACGCTGCACGAATTTGGGCTTAGCCACAGGCGCATTGGTGACCACGTCCTTCGTGGCAGCAACAACCGCCGCCGCATCAAAGCCTTGACCAGGCTTTTTACGAGATACCTGGGCGGCAGAACCAGCAGAGCCCCCAAAGGATGGCGTTCTCGCAGAGGATCTCGCAGCGCTGGCAGCAGCAATCGCCGCAGCCGCAGCTCCGGAACCCGAAGCAGGCTGGGCCTTCACCACCTGGAACGGCACGTCTTCGCCAAAGGCGTCCCGAAGGCATTCGGCAAGAGCCGCCTGCACCTCTGCCCCTTGGGCGATGTTATAGGCAAAATCGTTCTCCTCGGGATACTGCAGCAGCACGCCAGAGGCGCTCTGGTCAGGAGCAATCTGAGCAGACATCAGCAAAGACCCCCACGCCGCCTTCTTGCCTTTCAAAAGCTTGAGGGCCGCCTGCCAATGTCTCTGCAGCGAGATTGGATTGGCAATCTTTGCCGCAACCCCCGAGGCTGCCCCGGCGGAAGGAATGGCCGAAGCCTGTGCAGCAGGTGTCGAAGCGACCTGGACCGCCGGCGCAGCGGGCGCCTGCGCAACAGGTCGAACCACGGCTGGCACAGCGGGCGCGGCAGCTGCGGGACGAGGCGCGGGCACCGCAGCTGGTGCGGATACCGCAGGTCGGGGCGCTGGTGCAGGCGCAGGCGCCGCAGCTGGTGCAACCGCCGCAGCTGGTGCAACCGCCGCAGCTGGCGCACCTGCAAAAGGCCCGGAGGCAAGGGCCTGCTCAAGCACCTCCACCCGAGCAGCCAAGGATTCAAGGGTCAAATCCGTTTCCGGCCTGGTTGCCCTCACCAAAAACAGCTCAAAGGTCATTCGCGGGTTAGAGGAGGTCTTCAGCTCCGTGCCCATCTTGCCCAGCTCATCCAAAAGGAAGGCAAGCCTATCCGGGCCGAACCCTTTCGCCTGGTTGCGCAACCCCTCAAGCTCATCCGCCGATGCAGAAATGGCAGCCTGGCCACCGGTGACCTGCAGCACATACAGGTCCCTCACCCGCATGGTGAGCCCCTTTGCAAACTGAGCCAGATCCGTGCCGTTTTGCACCAGCTGCTCAAGCCAGCCAAAGGCCCCACCTGCATCCCGCCTGGCCAGGCACTCAACCAACGTATCCAGCTCCTCAGAGGAGGAAACCCCCAACGCCAGTTTTGCTGCATCAAGGGACGCTTCGCCATTCCCAAAGGCAATCACCTGCTCAAGGGAGGTCAACGCGTCGCGCATGCCTCCTTGGGCGCGGGCCGCCACCATCTGCAGGGCGCCCGGATCATATCCCACCTGCTCGGCCTGGCAGACCTGCTCAAGGCGGGAGACAATCTCAGGCTCGGTGAGCCGATGAAAGTCAAAGCGCTGGCACCGGGACAGGATGGTCTCGGGAATTTTCTGGGGGTCGGTGGTACACATGATAAACACCACGTGGGCCGGAGGCTCCTCAAGGGTCTTGAGCAGGGCGTTAAAGGCCGGCACCGTGAGCATGTGGACCTCGTCGATGATGTAAATCTTCCGACGGCCAAAGGTGGGGGCGAACTGAACGCGCCCGATAATCTCCTCGCGCACATTTTCCACGCCGGTGCGGCTAGCGGCGTCCATTTCGTTCACGTCGGGGTGGATGCCCAAGGTGATCTGGCGACATTGCTCGCAGGTGTCATCCGGCTGAGGGGTGGGGCCGCTTTCGCACAGCAGGGCCTTGGCAAGAATGCGGGCAGTGGTGGTCTTTCCCGTGCCCCGGGGGCCGCAGAACAGGTAGGCGTGGGAGACTTTGTCCGACTCGATGGCGTTTTTCAGGGTCCGCTCTATATGGGTCTGGCCCACAACATCGTTAAACGTCTGGGGACGATACTTCCTGTACAAGGCCTCAGCCATGAAAACCCCCTTGCCGACACGCCGCCTGCATATAACAAAACAGGCCGGGAACGCGTCCCGACCTGCGAATTTCTGGCTGGACCACAGGGATTCGAACCCCGACTAAAGGCACCAAAAACCCTTGTGCTGCCATTACACCATGGTCCAACGTACGCGCATTCCGCGCAGCGAGGCGTTATTATACAGCAAATCGCCCGCCGCTCCCAAGACGCGGCGCCGAATAGAGAACCTCCAGAAAGGCCACCCCATGATTAACGTCCTTGGAACCGTGCAGGCCCTCATTGCGATTGTTCCCGCCATCATCCTCTGCGTCATGATTTACCGGATGGACAAGGTGGAGAAGGAACCTGTGGGGCTCATTATCCTTACATTTATATTAGGAGGAGTTGCCGCCGCGCCGATCCTCGTCTGCGAGATTGCCGTGGACGCGGCCCTGGGATGGCTCAAGTACCAAGGCCCCCTGGGCATGCTGCTGTTCATGCTTTTGGGCGTAGCCCTGATCGAGGAATTCTTCAAGCTGATGGCAACCATGCCCGCCTACAAGTCCCGACACTTCAACTACACCTTTGACGGGGTGGTGTACTGCGCCTCTGCAGCATTGGGGTACGCGTGCCTGGAAAATATCCTCTACATTGTGGGGGATCCCAGTTGGATGAACACCGCCGTCGTCCGCGGCGTCCTTGCTGTGCCCGGCCACATGTGCGACGGCATCTTCATGGGCGTGTTCCTGGGAATGGCCAAGTACTATTCCGTCCGAGGCATGAAGGCAAAGTCCTGGGGGTTTGTGGGCCTGTGCCTGGCCGCCCCTATCACGGAGCACATGATTTACGACACCCTATGCCAATTTGGCACCCTGTATGTCCTGCTCTGGTCCGTATTCGTGTACGTGATGGCCTTTATTGCGGTAGGCATGACCAAGGGCAAGCACGACAAACCCATTTTCTTTGACCCCCGCGTCAGCCCCTACAGCAACCAGTACTGGCAGCGGGCCCCGTACTTCGACAACCCCCGGCACCCCTATCAGCAAGACATCGCCGCCCAGTACCAGCAGCCCCGCAGATAGGCTCAGCACCAATAATCATTTCAGAATAACGAAGGGTCCCAACTTGGGACCCTTTGTTATGGTGCGTCATATTCTCGGGACGAAATCCGCCCAGATGCCGGCTTGTTTGCTGGAATCAGCCGCCCTACTGGAGCCAGCCGGTTTACTGACCGCTGTTGTACGGCTCAGTGGTGTAGGTGGTAGAACCCACCTTCAGCTGGCCGTCGGAAGTGAGAACCAAGGTGTCACCAGGGGCAATAGAAACTCCGTAGAAGTCATAGTTCCACGCGGTGTTGGTGATAATCCCCACGTCGTAGAGCTCTGCGCCGGTGGCCTCAAGGGTCACGTCCACATAGGAGCCGTCATCGATGCCCTGGGCAATGGGGTCTCCCCAGGAAGGATTCTCGGGGGAGTTCACATACAAAGAGCCGATCCTCTCGCCCACCTGGTTCTCAAAGCGGAAGCCATCTGAAGGCGCTGCGGAAGATCCGCTCCCTCCACAGGCAACCAGCGCCAGGCAGCTGGCAAGCGCGACGGTAATAAGACCGATGAGAAGTGTCCTCTTCTTCATCCTTTCCTCCTCTTGGTGTTGGGCACCTGCATATTAGAGCCCGCGGGTTGCATCCCTTTCCTTTGATGCTAGCCGCATTGTACCAGTAATGGCGCAACCCACGAAGTCATTAACCGTCCGACCGCGCACCTATCACCCCGCAATTTGCCAAAATCCTCGGCCTGTGGCCAGAAAATGCCCCCGGCATAGGTCTCTTCGCCATGGCTGCGGTATATTTTCCAGGTCATCAAGAATTGGCATCCGCCCGCAACACCCTCGGGAGAAACCGCCGGGGGATTGCGAGTGAAACCGCCAGCAAATCATCAGTTAACCACCAGAGAATCGAGCCACCATGATCAACCAATCCTATTACGCCCTAGGCGTGGAGCCTTCCTCCATCCGCGAGCTGTTTGCCTACGGCCTGGCCCGCAAGGCCGAAATCGGGGAGGACAATGTCTTTGACTTCAGCATCGGCAGTCCCTCGGTGCCCGCCCCTGAGTCGGTGAAGCAGGCCATCATTGACCAACTTGAGACTATCCCAGCCCAAAAGCTCCACGGGTACACCCCCGCCCAAGGAACCCCCGCCTGCCGAGGTTCGGTGGCCGCATCCCTGAACAGGCGGTTTGGCACCTCCTACACCGCGGACAACCTGTATATGACCTGCGGCGCGGCGGCGTCCCTCAACATCACCATCAGCGCCATCACCACCCCAGGCCAGGAGGTCATTGTCCTGACTCCCTACTTCCCGGAGTACCGGGTCTGGATCGAGAACGCCGGCTGCACCTGCGTCGAGGTCCCCACCCGCACCGGGGATTTCCAGTTCGACCTTGAAGCCATTGCCCAGGCCATCACCCCGCACACCGCCGCCATCATCATCAACTCCCCCAACAATCCTGCGGGAACCATTTACCCCAAATCTGACCTGGAAAAGCTTTCCGCACTACTGCAGGAGAAGGAGGAGGCTCTCTCCTGCGAGATTACCCTCATCGCCGACGAGCCCTACCGCGAGATCGTCTACGGCGACACTCAGGTGCCCTGGATTCCCACCATCCACCCCCGCACCGTAGTGTGTTATTCCTGGTCAAAGAGCCTGAGCCTGCCCGGCGAGCGCATCGGATACATCCTGGTGCCCGACACCTGCCCCAACCATGAAGCGGTGTACGCCACCATCTGCGGCGCGGGTCGAGCCCTAGGGTTCGTATGCGCCCCTGCAATCTTCCAAGGTGTCATCGAGCGCTGCGTAGATGAACCTTCGGATGTCGAAGCGTACCGGCGCAACCGGGATGCCCTTTATGGCGGCCTAACCGCCATGGGGTATGAGTGTGTGGCTCCCCAAGGGGCGTTTTATCTATGGGTGAAGGCCCTTGAGCCCGATGCCGCTGCCTTCTGCAGCAGGGCGAAATCGAAAGAGCTGCTCATCGTGCCTTCTGACAGCTTTGGCGTGGAAGGCTGGTGCCGCATCAGCTACTGCGTCAGCCACAAGACCATCATGGGATCCATGCCCGCGTTCCAGGAGCTGTTCGATTCCTATCAGGGATA